>CAYTQA010000097.1:0-9833 GCA_964439495.1 uncultured Terriglobales bacterium
TCATTCGCGCCTGCCGCGAGATGGGAATTTCTCCGGTCGCGGTGTTTTCCGATGTGGACCGCGCCGCGCTCCATGTGCGCATGGCGGATCAGGCCTGCCATCTCGGTCCCGCGCTGGCCCGCGATTCTTATTTGAATTTTGAAAAGGTCCTGGAAGCGGCGCGTAGCACCGGGGCCGAGGCCATTCATCCGGGATATGGATTTCTCTCGGAAAATCCAGATTTTGCGCGCGCCTGCGCCGAGGCCGGATTCAAGTTCATTGGCCCATCGCCCGAGGCGATGGAGCGGATGGGCTCGAAAATCCGCGCTCGCCAGGCGATGGACCAGGCTGGAGTGCCGCGTGTCCCCGGCTCGACTGGCGCGCTGGCCTCGGTGGAAGAAGCCCGCGCCGTGGCCGCGAAGATCGGCTATCCCATCATGCTGAAGGCCTCGGCAGGAGGCGGAGGCAAGGGCATGCGCCTGGTGAATGGCCCGGAGGAGCTGCCCTCGGCCTTTGAAGCGGCGGGCAGCGAAGCCCTGCGGTCGTTTAAGAACGGCGAACTCTATATTGAAAAATTCATCGCTAACCCACGGCACATCGAAGTGCAGGTCTTCGGCGACGAGCATGGGAATGTTATCTATCTGGGGGAGCGCGAGTGCTCGGTGCAGCGCCGCCATCAGAAGGTCATTGAAGAAGCGCCTACGCCGATCGTGGATGCGGAGATGCGCCGGAAGATGGGCGAGACGGCCGTCCGGGTGGCGAAGGCCGCCGGATATGCCAGCGCCGGGACCATCGAGTTCCTGGTGGATGCACAAAAGAATTTTTATTTTCTGGAGATGAATACCCGATTGCAGGTGGAGCATCCAGTGACCGAGCTGGTGACCGGATTGGACCTGGTGCAGCTCCAGATCCAGTGCGCCGCCGGCGAGCGGCTTACGTTACGGCAGGAGCAGGTCCAGTTGCGCGGCCATGCCATGGAAGTGCGGGTTTATGCGGAGGACCCGGAGAATAATTTCTTTCCCTCGCCGGGAAAAATCCAGAGACTGATTACGCCATCGGGGCCGGGTATTCGCGAAGACAGCGGCATCTATGAAGGCTGGAATGTCCCCATTGATTATGATCCCATGCTTTCGAAGCTCATCGTCCATGGCGCCAGTCGGGAGCAGGCCATGGAACGGTTAGCACGGGCCCTGGACGAATATTTCATCGGCGGAATCGCCACCAATCTGCCGTTATTTCGTCATATATTGCGCGATCCCGCATTCAGGAAAGGCGAAATCGATACCGGCTACCTGGACCGCCTCCTTTCCGGACCCCCGCTGGCCAAAGTGAATGGCGACGCGGAAGAGCGGAAGATTGCCGCCATAGCGGCTGTCCTATTCGCCGCCATGGAAGGAGGCGCCGGCCCTGACCCAACTTCCCGCGAAAATGGGAAGGGACTGCCTTCGCAAAGCGAATGCCCGCAAAGCAGATGGAAGATAGCGGCGCGCGAAGAGGCCCAGGGAAATCGATGATCTATCAGGTCCAAGTGGATGGCGTCGCCTGTACTCTCGAGCTCAAAGCCGCTGCCGGGAACGCGGGCCGGTGGATTTGCAGGCTGGATGGGGAGGAAATCGAAGTAGACGCTGTGCTGGTGGAAAGAGACATTCTCTCCATTCTGGTGAAGGGCAACTCTTTCGAGGCCCGGAATGAAACCGGAGCGGAGGGCCGGAAGATTCGACTTCGAGACCGGACTTTTTTATGCGAGGTGCGCGATCCGCGCGCCCTTCGCGGACGCAGAAGCATCGGCGATGCCGCGCATCAGCCCCGAAAGATTTCCGCTCCCATGCCGGGAAAGGTGGTGCGTGTCGTGGCCCCAGTGGGCACGCAGGTGGAAGCCGGGCAGGGCGTAATCGTGATTGAGGCGATGAAGATGCAGAATGAGTTGAAGTCCCCTAAAAAGGGAACGGTGCGGAAGATCCTGGCGGCGGAAGGCGCGACGGTGCGGGCAGGAGAGACGCTGGCAATTATCGAATAAGAGCTGATTCCTTTATCGCGGGGACAAGCTCTTTCTTCCCACTCTGTAGACTGCGATATGCGGCATCGAGCACCAGTTGGTTTCGCCATCCTTCAATTCCAGGCGCGGGGAACGGCAGACCGCGTTCTACCCAATCGGAGAATGCGTCCACCTGATATGCGTATGCGTCATGGTTGTCGAGCACTTCGGTTGTGACCGGACCTCCCACGGGCTTGCTCCGCAGTTCCACGGGGAAATCCACGGAGAAGGCGTTGTCCGCCACGAGACTCCCGGATTCACATAGAACGTTGAGCGGGGTTTGATATTCAGCCCGCGCGGAGACGTTTACGCTGGCGATGGTTCCACCGGCAAATTCCAGGAGCAGCGCGGCGGCCGACTCCACCGGGCCGGAAACTTTGTCGTGCACTGAGCTGGCGCTCACTGCCGTGACCTGATCGTCCAGGATAAAGCGCAAAGCGTCAATGCAGTGCACTCCCACATCGCCCACGGGACCGCCGCAGGCGAGTTGAGGGTCGGTAATCCAGGTGCGTGGACTTTGCGTCCCCATATAGTGAAATTCGGAGCGCGCAAAAAAAGGTTTGCCGAAGTCGCCGGAAGAGAGAAGCTGCCGGATTCGCCGTATGCTGGGGTCAAAACGAAAGATATGGGCCACGCCGAAGGGCACGCCTGACTTATTGGCTGCCTCGACCATCTGCCGGCACTCCCCGGCGTTCATGCCCAAAGGCTTTTCACAGAGAACAGGTTTTCGATGGCGCAGGGCAAGCAAGGTGTGCTCAAGGTGAAGAGCGTCGGGCGAGGCGATAAAAACCGCGTCAATTTCGGGAGAGGCGCAGAGCGCTTCCGCTTCCGAAAAGGACCTGAGCCCGTAAGTTGTGGCGGTCTGGCCCGCTTTTTGCTGGTCTCTGCGCCACAAGCCGACAGCCTTCGACCTGCTGGCACGCTCGAAGCCGGGCATGAGGCGTTTGACCGCGTGCGCCCCAAAGCCAAGGATCCCATAGCGCAGCATGGCGGTTATCTGGATATGCCGGACTGCTTCAATATTTCATCGGCGTAGTAATTTTCCACTTTGGCGTGGTTGTGAAGCACGTCCAGATAAGCGGCTTTGATCAACTGTTCGCGACGGCTGCGCAGTTGCTCCCGTATCGCCTGCTGCACGCGAGGATCGTTCAGCTCCCGCTGTCCCGCCGGTTCCCGCGAGATCACCTTGATGATGGAGTAGCCGATAACGTGATGCGATCCTGGCACATCATAGACGGGAATGATCCCGGTGTTTTGCTCGGCCTTGAGCTTTGAAATGGCATCGAAGGCCTGGGGATCGGTCTTGATTTGCGATTCCGGTATGAAGCCCATGTCCCCGCCATTCGCGGCGGTGTTGGGCTGCTCCGAGTAGTTACTGGCGAGGGCGGCAAAGTCCTCGCCGCTCTGCAGCCGATTGAGGATCATTTGAATTTTCTTGCGGGCCTCGGTGTCGTTGGGGCCTTTCGATGCCTTGGAGGCGCCGGACTGGCCCGCTCCCTGGTTCATCACTACGATCTGGGCCAAGTGGTATTGCGGCTCGATCAGATTGAATTCAGCCTTGTTCTCGTTGTAATAATTTGCGATGTCCTGGTCGGAGACGCTGATCTTGGAGCTGATCTCTTTGTTCCAGAGCTTTTCTATGGTGAGTTGCCGCCGCAGGTCCCGCTTGAAATCCTCTTCGGTGATGTGTCTTTCCTCAAGCTTTTTGTGAAATTCTTCCGGGGTAAAGGGGGCCTTGATCTCATTGAATTTGCTTTCCACTTCTTCATCGGTGGCAAGCAATTTAAGCTTTTCCGCCTGCTGGATCAGGATCTCATTTTCGATGAGGTTGTGCAGAATGCTGAGCCGGAAGCTGCTTGCCTGTTCTCCCGTAAGCTGCTGGGAGCTGCTGGAGGCCTGGTTCTGGTAATACTTGTCCACCTCCGCGTGCGTGATGGGACGGCCATTCACTTTTGCCATGACGTCGCTGCCCGATTCCTTACGGTGGCAGCCTGCTGTAAGCAGCGGCAGGGCAAAGGCGATGGCCAGGAACAGAAGTTTAGCGCGCCAGAGCAGATTCAATGCGTCTCCGTCCTCCTGCTGTGAGTATGCAAGGACTCTCGATTGTACAGGATGGCCCGGCCTCGCCGCTTACTGAGATGCTGTGGAGGGTTTTGGTCCCGGGACCTTTCCTCCGCTGGCCAGGATGGCCCGGTCGATGACGGCCCGCAGGTCCTCATCGGGTAGCGCCCCCGCCAGCTTTTCTCCGTTGATGAAAAGCGTGGGCGTGGCTTCCACCCCCAGCTTGTTGCCCTCTTCCATCGAGGAGCGCACCGCCGTCTCCGACTGCTGCTTGATGCAGGCATTCAGTTTGGCCTGGTCCAAATTATGTTTTTTGCCTATATCGCCGGTGAGCTTGTCGAGCTTGGCAAAAGATGTTTGCACGTTGGTGTGGTCGCCGCTGAGCTCTTTTTGGTTGGCGTGGGCATAATCGGCGAATTCCCAGTAGGCATCGTTGTTCTGCGCCACCAGGCAATTGGCATCCACCGCGGCATGCATCGCCCAGGGATGGATCTGGGTGAGGGGGTAATCCTTGTAAATGATCTTTACCTGATCGCCGTAATCCTTGACGATTCCTGGGAACAATGTCTGGTGCATGCGCGAACAGAACGGGCACTCAAAATCGTCGTAATTTACGATCACTACCTTGGCATCCTTGTTGCCGCGCCACGGGCGTCCGTTCACGTTAATCGAGTCCATGGGATTGCCGGTGAGGTCCATTTTTTCCCAGCGGACCAGGGTGCTATTGTCCCTTGAGATCAAAAACTCCAGTTTTTGGGTACGCTCTTCCAGGCTCAGAATGACCTCCAGCTTGTCATAGCCGGGAATCTCGCTCGGACTCCGCTTGCCCACGGCGATATTCACCTTTGGCGAGACATTGAAGAAGGAGCGGACCTGCAGTTCAATCTTGCTGTTCAGCGCCGCATCCTGTTGAGGGGTGGTTTGGGGGTTCTGGGCGGAACAGGCGGAACAGATGACTGAAAATAAGAGCGCAAGCGGAAAGATACGAGCGGCAATTTGCAAATTTGACCTCTGCATCGTGGTTCCCTCAATTATCGCATGTGCAATGGAAGCGCCCAAGGTTCGTGATTTCAAGAAACGGCTTCAACTTGCGGTAAGAAATCGAAGTTATGGTTCGCCGTATTTAGAAGAGGCGCTCCTGCCGCTTTAAATTGCCGAACGATCCCACATTCGCCAGGGTAAAGGCGAAGCGATAGAGGTTCTCGTTCCGCACCGAACCAAGCGCAAAGCGGCGATATTCGAAGCTAAGCCCGCAGCAATCCCAGTTATAGGAGCTCTGATATGAGGCGTATTGCAGAAACGGCAAGCGGCTGTTGGTCCCCGGTATGGTGTGGTTCCGGGCATTCACATCGAAGCCGAGATTCATGGCTGCGCTGATCCCACGCCGGTTGGGACTGCCGTATCCTCCGAGAACGTGAAACTGGTTGAATTGGGTGATGGCGGAGTTTTGGGCGAGAGCGGAAAGGGAAGTGCTCGCGAGGATCTCTCCCGGCGCCTGAAGCAGGGCATGGGTCCCGGACAGGAAGAAGTCGTGGAGGTGATAATCCAAGAAGATGCTGCTGCCGTTGATGTGGCCTTTCTTGGTGTCGTAATCCAAGTCCCACTGGAGGTCGGCGCGCTCGGTGGTGCGCAGGCGAAGCCGGGAAATTACGGGCGAAAAGTTCCTGGCATCGGTCAGAAAGGCGATGCCGGTAAGCTCTTCGGTTGCGGCAAGCACGTTGCGCGTGCCAGGCGTTACCGCTCCGCCAAAAGTGGGATTGAGGAAGTATTCTCCCGTCACCTGCCAACTGAGGAATTCGCGCGCGGCACAGGGCTGCTGCTCCGGGTCGGGAGGAACGGCAGGCTTGGGCTGCTGCGGGTCCGAACAGTTTTTCTTTGTGTTGCGCCGGGTATAAATGCGATTCATCAGGGAGAGTTGGACGGAGTTGGTGTCGCTTACGATGTCACGGTAATCGAAGCGGATAATGCGGTTGAAGTTATCAATCCCATTTACGCGCTCGTACACGATCATGGGCTCAATGGTGTGTTTTATTTTTCGCCCAAAGACGGTCTTCTGAAGTACCTTTTCCATTACTGGCGGGCGCAGCTCCATATAGGTTTCGAGATCGCGGCGATTCAGAGGATTGTTAACAGGGGTTCCCAGAGCGCCTGGCTGTGGAATGCGGCCCTGGGTGTAATAGGTGTCGCGCACAGCGAACTCTGGATGGAAGGTCCAGCCGCGCAAAAATAAGGGAATGGAGATGCGCGGACGAACATCGAAACGGCCGACGAGGTTGGCGGAGGTAAAGAGCGGGCTGCGGTGCGAGAGCCCTTCCACCGCCGAATCGTATCCCCAGTAAATGCGCGAGCCTCCAATGCTGCGGTCGACGGTCGAGGCCTCGAAGCCGGGGGTGTGCAGGATGGTGATGAGGTCTCCGGGCGTGGTGCTTTCAAAATTCTGGTATTTCGACGCCTCCGCGTTCAATGAGTACCCATCATGATTGCGGCTCAAAAAGGCGATGGAATTCACCTCGGAATTTATCGCCTCCGAAAAATTCTCCACGAAGGCCAGGCGGAAGATATAGCGGCTCAGATATTCGATGGAAGCCACGCCTCTGAAGTCCTTGTTGAACAGTCCCTCGCCGTTGAGTCTTACGTCTTCTCCACCCTGGTCCACATACAGAGGGGCGAGTCCCCGGTCCACCACGCCGAAATACGTCATCTCCACGGAAGAGGTGGAATCGGGCCTGATGCGGAAATTCCCATGCTGCGCAAAACCGCGCTTGGAAAAATATTCCGCTCCCAGCGTCATATCGGCGCTGCGATTGATGGCCCAATAATAGGAATCTCCCACGATGGTACCCTTGCCGGAAGACTGGCCCATGCTGGGAATCAGGAACCCGGAATGCCGTTCTTCCTTTTCAATGGGATGTTCGGCATAGGGAAAATAAAACGTCGGGATCCCGTGAATGCGGAAGGTGCTGTTAAAAATTCTGGCCTCATTGCCCAGATCGACGACGATGCGCTGGGCATTGAAGGTCCATTTGGGGGCCGGCAATTGGCAAGAAGTGACCGTCCCATGGTGGATGACGATGCGCTTGCGGCTGACCTCTTCCACCATCTTTCCGGTAAAAGCGAAGGGATTCGTCGTGGTTAAAACTACGCCCCGGCCACGGAAGCGCATGCCCATGGTCCCAAAGACGTTATAGAAACGGCCGGTTTCGCTCTGGATGTTGAATGTTCCATGCGAGGCTTCGACGTGCTGGTCATAGCCGCCGCCATCCAGGCGCACATTGCCCGACGCGTTGACGTTGCCGGAATCGGAATCGTAGGTGATCTCATCGGCGTGAAGAACGTAGTTGCGGAAATCGATCTCCACGTCTCCCTTGAGTTTGTAGATCTCCCCAGCCTTCTCCTGCTGGCGGGCTTTGATGGTCACCGGCTCTCCCGGTTTCGCGGCCGGGCCGCCCGGCGGTTGGGTAAAAGGAGTAAATTTCTCGTTGCCGCTGGAGCTGGAGGAAGATGGGGTAGAAGCCTCGCCGCCGTTGGACTGCGCCGCATTGGAGGATGGAAGTAGCTGGCTGGTCACTACCGCGGGCAGCAGAAACAGATGACAAAGAAGGCTGATCGTGATAACTACAATGCTGCGGGCTTTCATCCGATTCCTGAACTTAGCACGCGCGGCGCGCCTCTGCAAAGGGAAGGGCTGATATACTCGCATTGCTCTCGCGATTCTAAAAATTCGCCGATCTCCTGTCCGCCGGTCCTCGCCTTGGAATGATCTGGCGGTACAGGTATTTCTGTTTGCGTTCCGCGATTTGTGTCGGCCTTGACCCTATCAGAGTCTGAGTTCCACCGTTCTGGCACGAGAGAGAAAAACCCCGCGCAATGGCGGCAGGAAGTCGCCTCGCGCGTGCGGGCACACCGTGCCAAGCGGCGCCGTCGAGGAGGCGAAGATGATTGCCTCGACCTTCAGTTCGAATTGCCGGTCGAGGACCCCCCGCTCGAAACGGAATACTCCGCTCAACCCGTTCAAGAATGGAAACGCGAAGAAGAAGCCAGGGTGGCTGTCCAGGAGAGCGTGTGGGCCGCGGAAGCACAAACGGAGTGGCCGGTGGAGAGCGTTCCTGCTCATTTTTCTCCCCTGGACTTGACGGAAGCGCCCATCATGCCGGAAGTCCGCGAGCCGCTTCCGCCCTTTCCCCGAATCAAGCCGATCGAGCGAAAGGTCATCGAATTCCCCCGTTTTGAGGAGAGCGCCTTCAGCTCCCGGGATGAATTGGCGGAGCCCATCGGCGACCAGTTGCGCATCTTTGAGGCGGTCGAGGAATTTCTCGCGCCCGAACCCAGCCATCTGGCGGACATCCGCCTTGAACCCGCAGAGCCTGAGGACCAAACCGAAGCTGCATTCGATCTCCCCCTGCCGGTTGCGGCGCTGGCGCGGCGCTCGGTTGCGAATGCGATCGACGCGGGGGTCTTCGCGGTCGGGTTCATGGCATTTGCAGCTTCAGCATTCACCTTGGCCAGGCCCATCCTGTTTACCAAGTCCATGACGCTGGCATCGCTGGGATGCGTGAGTTTCCTGTTTGGCATCTACCAGCTCATGTTTCTCTGTTATGCCAAAGCCACTCCCGGAATGCGGGCTGCAGGGCTGGAAATTTGCGGTTTTTCAGGCGCGCCGCCCGCAAGAAGCCTCCGCATCGCTCGCGCCATAGCCCTGCTGCTTTCATGCGCCGCGCTGGGGCTGGGATTGCTTTGGGCCTTCCTGGACGAAGATGGCCTGGGCTGGCATGACCGCATTACCCATACCTACCTGCGGGAGCGCTAAAGGATTTGTAGTGCACCAGTTTCAGTGCAGTTTCGGTTTTGTACTTCGTCGTTGAGCCCTCCTCCGGGTTATGGTACGATTTTTCCCCCTGAGTCTTTCTTGATTGAAAGCTGCCGGGTCATGGCCTTCCATGCAGTCCTGATGTGCAAGGCGTATGATTCGGAGAAGGACTGGGAGCGGTTCTATGGTCCACGGCGCCAGCTCGGGACTTCCTGTTGCCTTGCTCTCAGTGTGGGTCGAGGAGAATTGCCCGGGCAGAGTAAGGGCGCGCCGCAGCCTTGCGGCGCGATTCAGTTCCGGCCCGGCGGTTTGCTCTTCCTTCCCCCTCAATACTTCAAAAAATCTTCGAAATCTTAAGAGTTCCAAGTCAAGCCAAGGTTTTGGCGCGCCTGCCCTCAGCAGCGATGGAGGAAACATCGCCGCCCGAGCCAGGCGTTTGCATGGAAAGGAGTCCACTCATGAAAGTGTATGAAGGCCAGAATATCCGCAACGTTGCCGTGGTAGGACACTCCCATTCCGGGAAGACACAACTTGTCTCCGCGCTTCTTTATACCGCCGGCGCCACCCAGCGCCTGGGGCGGGTGGACGAGGGCGCCGCGCCCACCAACTATGACGAAGAAGAGATCGCCAGACAGATGTCCATCAGCAGCACGCTTGCCTATGCGGAGTGGGACAAAGCCAAAATCAATCTGATCGATACCCCTGGCTTCAACATGTTTATCCATGAGGCCATAACGGCGATGGTCCCCGCGGAAGCGGCGCTGGTGGTGGTGGACGGCGTTTCAGGGGTCGAGGTGATGACCAGCCGGGTTTGGAGCTATGCCGAGGAATTGGCGGTCCCGCGCATCATCGTGGTCAATCGCATGGATCGCGATCGCGCGGATGCAAATAATGCGCTCGAATCTCTGCGCAAGGTCTTCGGACGCCAGGTGGTGCCCGTTCAGCTTCCCA
>CAYTQA010000098.1:0-9796 GCA_964439495.1 uncultured Terriglobales bacterium
CCGTCGCGCACATTCGCCACATCGTGTAGATAAATCGTGGTCCCATTTGTCGACTTCACCGGGATGTCATTCAGTTCGGCGATGGTCCCGGGGCTCCCGTTCATCTGAACGTTATATTCCAGCGGCCCGATTTTCGCCGTTCCGGAGGGGAGAATAAGGTTCTGCGCGCTGATCGCGTTCACCACGTCCACCGGCGCCAGTCCCTTGGACTGCAGGGCTTCGGTATTGATGTCCACCGCGACCACGCGCTGCTTGCCGCCATAGGGATACGGCATGGCCGCTCCCTGGATGGTCGATAGCTGCGGCCGGACAAAGTTCATCGCCATGTCGTTGAGTTCCTGCTCCGGCATGGATTTGCTGCTCAGGCCGATTTGGACAATGGGCACGCTGGAAGCCGAGTACATGATGATCAGCGGAGGCGTCGTACCCTGAGGACGGGCCCGGGTCATGGTCTGGGTGATCGCGGTCACCTGCGCGATCGCCGTCTGAATATTTGCCGTGGGCTGAAAGAAGATCTTCTCAATGCCCATCCCCGGCATCGACTGCGATTCGACATGTTCAATGTCATTGACGGTGGTGGTGAGGCCGCGCTCGGTAACGCTGATGATCCGGTCTGTGATGTCCTGCGGAGAAAGTCCGCTGTACTGCCACACGATACTGACGACCGGAATGTTGATCTCCGGAAATATGTCCACCGGCGTACGCAGGATGACCAGCGGGCTGAGAATCAGGATCAGCAGGGCCATCACGACGAATGTATAAGGGCGCTGTAGCGCCAGACGAACGATCCACATAATTCAGGAACTCGATGCCAATAACAGGGGTTTCAATTGCTCGATTTTTGACTCAGGAGAGCGCAAAAAGACTCAGCAGAATTTGCGCTTATCTCTTTTGATATGCCATTTCCGCGTCACTTTCATGTCCTTTTCGGCACTCCATGGTTTGCGCTGCATGAATCTCCTCATACTCGCCATCGCTGAGGCGAAAATTCATGGCTCCAATCACTCCCTCAACCTGTTTGGGGTTGCGTACCCCGACAATGGCCGCCGTCACCGCCGGATGGTGCAGCGTCCAGGCAATTGCCACTTCGCCCGGAGTGCGTCCATGCCGGTCGCCGATCTCCCGCAGCAACTGCACCAGCCGCAGATTGCAGGAGAGGCGCGGCTCCTGGAAATTTTCGTTTCTCTTGCGCCAGTCATCGTCCGCCAGACGGGCAATGCGCTCGCGCGTCATGGAGCCCGCCAGCAATCCCGAGTACATGGGCGAGTAAACAATCACGCCAACATTGTGCTGTTGCGCAAAAGGCAGGACCTCGGCTTCAATCTCCCGCGCCAGAATGGAATATGGAGGCTGCAGGGATGTGATCGGCGCGATCGCAAGCGCGCGCTTCATCTGCCTGACGTTAAAATTTGAAACCCCGATGTAACGTACTTTGCCTTCCTTCAGAAGACGGGCCATCTCCGTCCAACCCTCTTCGATGTCCTCATCGGGCTGGGGCCAATGGATCTGATAAAGATCGATGGTCTCCACCTTCAGCCGCCGCAGGCTCGCTTCACATTCCTTGCGGATGGAGGCCGCCTTTAACGTGCCACCAATCTCGCCCTTCTCGTTCCAGGTGCGCTCGCATTTTGTAAATATGGAAGGACGCTCCCCTGCATGGTCCCGCAGCGCGCGCGCTACCACCTCTTCCGAATGTCCGAGGCCATAAACGGCAGCCGTGTCGATCCAGTTGATGCCGCGATCCAGGGCGGCATGGATCGCCTCAATCGAGTCTTTATCATCCTGAGGACCCCATCCCCACTGCCATCCGCCACCACCCATCGCCCATGCACCCACGCCCATGGGGGTAATCAGCAGGTCGCTGTTGCCAAGTCTCTTCTTGCTTGTATTCCGCATATCTCTTCGACAGTGCACGAGAATGGCCAAAAACTGACAATGAAATCTATATGCTCTATCTTCCCTATTTTCATATAGATGACTGTTAAGTCTAATCTCAACTATTACTCCGGCGTCCAAAATAAATGTCTAATATCCGACAGCGTTCGACACGATTCGACAGAAGATTTAAAATTGAGCGAATATGGCTGCGCAACAAGCTCTGCAAACGGTCGCGCCTGCCGAAGCAGGCCGGGCTCCCGCCACAGACAAAGAGTACAGGGCCCTAATGGAAGTGGCGCAGGCGCTCGCCTCCCATGCCACGCTTTCCGATCTGCTGCAGGACCTGCGTCATCGTCTTCGTTCCGTATTGAACTTCAATTATCTCTGCGTGCTGCTCTATGAACCGGCCGAGCACAAGATGCGCTTGCATACGCTGGAGAGCCTTGCCTCGTCCACAATCGCTCCCGGGACGCTCTACTCCATGGAAGAGTCTCCTTCGGCGCACGTCTGGCAGACGCAATGTCCATTGGTGGTGGGGGATGTAGAGAATGAAATTGGGTATCCCGGCATTATGCAATTGCTGTTGGACCATGGAGTAAATTCATTCTGCACCCTGCCGCTTACCACGCAGCGCCGCCAACTGGGGACATTGACCATTGGGGCGGCGGAGAAGAACGCATATCGTCCCGACCAGCTTGAACTGCCCATATTGGTGGCCACACAGGTGGCGATCGCGCTGGAGAACTCGATCAATTACCAGGAGGCCCAGGCGGCGCAGCAGCAGGTGGTCCGGGAGCGGGACCGGTTGCGGCTTTTGCTGGAGGTCAACAATGCAGTGGTTTCAAACCTCTCGTTGAACGATTTGGGCCAGAGCATCCCGAAGAGCGTGCGCATCGCCATGCAGTGCGATGCGGCTTGTCTTTCCCTGTTTGACGAGAAGAACGAACAGCTTCGCATTCAGGGCTTCGACTTCCCTTCCAGCCGCGGCTTCATCCGTGAGCAGATGATCATCTCCCTGGAAGGTTCTAGCAGCGGCAAGGCCTTCCGCTCCGGCGAGCCTATTCTTTACGGAAAATCTCCTCATCTTAAGAGCGATGAAGGCATCGAATCCGGCTGCTTTATCCCTATTATTCGCAATGAGCGCAAGCTGGGCGTCCTTTATCTGCTCGACCGGCGGCAGAATTTTTTTGACAGCGGAGATGTGAATTTTCTTTCGCAACTCGCCAGCCAGCTTTCCATCGCGCTCGACAATGCCCTTCAATTTCGCGAGATCTCCGAAGCGCGCTCCAAGCTGCAGGAAGAGGCCCGGTATTTACGGCAGGAGCTGCGCTCAGAGCGGGGATTCGGAGACATCCTCGGCGAAAGCCCGGCGATACGCCGCGTCATCACGCAAATCCAGACGGTCGCTCCCACCGACTCGACCGTCTTCATCACCGGCGAGACCGGCACCGGCAAGGAGCTGGTGGCCCGGGCCATTCACAACCTGAGCGGACGCCGCGACCACTCCTTCATCAAAGTGAATTGCGCGGCCATCCCGCTCGGACTGCTCGAAAGCGAGCTGTTCGGACATGAACGCGGCGCGTTTACCGGCGCCATCGCGCAAAAGATCGGACGCTTTGAGCTGGCGCATCAGGGGACGATTTTTCTCGATGAGATCGGCGATATACCTCTGGAGCTGCAACCGAAGCTGCTGCGCGTGATTCAGGAGCAGGAGTTCGAGCGGCTGGGCAGTACGCGCACGACCCGCGTCAACGTGCGGCTGGTTGCCGCCACCAATCGCGATTTGGCCCAGATGGTGGAGGAGCGGCAATTTCGCGCCGACCTTTACTACCGTCTGAACGTCTTTCCTATCTTTGTCGCTCCCCTGCGGGAGCGGCGCGGAGACGTCCCGCTGCTGATTCATCATTTCGTCGCCAAGTTCGCGCAGCGCATGGGCAAACGCATCGAACATATTCCTGGCGAGGTGATTGATGCGCTTACATCGTATGGCTGGCCGGGAAACATCCGCGAGCTGCAGAATTTTATCGAGCGCGCCGTTATCCTGACGCAGAGCCGCGTTTTGAATGCCCCGCTGGGAGAACTTCGCGATAGCCGGGCCGAGGCTATTGCCCCCACGTGGAAGTCGCGCACTTTGGACGAGGCTGAACGCGAGCACATCCTTCACGTCCTGAACGAGGCTTACTGGGTGATTGGCGGCCCGAACGGCGCGGCAGCCCGCCTGGGCATTCCGCGGACCACGCTGCTCTATCGCATGAAACGGCTTAACATCAGCCGCCAGGATTCCAGGTAATGCGAAGCCCCTGCGGTCTCAATATTCCACGCTCACCAGAAAGAGTCCGCTGGCTGGGGCCGTAGGGCCGGCAGCGGAGCGCCTCCGGGCCGCAAGAATCTCCGGGATCGAAGAAGGCACAACCATTCCCTTGCCCGCCAGCAAAAATGTCCCCACCAAGTTTCGCACCATATGATGTAGAAAGCCGTTGCCGCGCACCGAATAAATTAGCAAATCCCCATCGCGCCGGAATTTCGATTGGTAAATCGTCCGCACATTCGAGGGTTCCGGCTCTTCTTTTCCGCGCTCCGGATCGACGGCGGCAAAGGAGGTGAAGTCGTGCTCGCCCAGCACCATTTCTGCGGCGGCGATCACCGCATCTTCGTCCAGCGGATAAGGGTAATGATGCGCATATCGCGCCAGAAATGGCGGGCAGACCGCGCCCCGAAAAATCCTGTATTCATAGCTCTTTGCCCGGGCGGAGTGGCGGGCGTGGAAGTCCATCGGGACTTCGTCCAGCGCGAGCGCGCGGACCGAGGGCGGGAGCTTATCGTTCAACGCCACATGGAGATTCCGCGTGGGAATGGACGACTCCAGGGCGAACGACGCCACCTGGCCGAGGGCATGCACACCGGCATCCGTCCTTCCCGATCCCTGAGGCAGGGTACGTTCCGCGGTGATGCGGAATATGGCCTCGCTTAAAATTCCCTGAATCGTCGGGCGGTCCGGCTGTATCTGCCATCCATGAAAGTCCGTGCCGTCATAAGCCATCACCAGTTTGAAGTTTCGTTTCATTTCCCACAGCCGGCTTTCACAAAATGCATACTCCTGCTCGTTTATACTAATCAGCTTATTCAAAAAGAAACATCGGGTTGTTCGCATAGGTCCCGGCCATGGAACTAATTGCCCGCGGAGTTCGTATCCAATTCTGTTTCAAAGCAGGGTTTTTTTGATAACAAAAGCAGGGCAATGGAGTCTGACTAGCAACATTCTTTCGGGTAGGGGAGATTCGCTGATGCGCATGTCACGTTTCAAGGAATTATCAAAACAAGGCAGCCGGTATGTCGTCGCCAGCACGCTCGCAGTCCTCATGGCGATGATGCCAATGGACGGCCTCGCGCAGGATTCCGTTCCCAATGCGCCCACGCCGCAGGCTTCCAGGCAAAGTGCTCCAGACCCGGCTTCACCGCAGGGCGGGGCCTACACCGGGCCGCAGCAGCGCGGGTATCATCAGCTCACCGAATATGGCACTCCCCGGCGCCACTTCCCCAACCCCATCGCTCCCTACACTGCGCGGAATGTGCCGCCTCCAAGTTTCGAGAATACACCCCGCATCGACCAGTTGATGCATGACGGCAAACTGATGCTTTCCCTCTCCGACGCCATTGCGCTGGCGCTCGAGAACAATCTGGACATCGCGATTGCGCGTTACAACCTTCCGATTGCCGATACCGATGTGCTGCGCACCAGGGCCGGCAGCAGCCTTCGCGGCGTCAATACCGGTCTGGTGCAGGGGACCCCGGGCGGCGCGAGCGGCTCTCTTGGCACCGGCAGCACCGGGGCCCAGGGCGGCGGCGCGGGCGGAACAACCACGGGCGCGGGCGGCGCGGGCGCCGGGACCGGAGGCATCGTAAACTCCACCCTCGGCAGCTCCGGGCCTCCGGTTGAACAGCTTGACCCGGCGCTCATCAGCACACTGCAGCTCGAAAAGGCCCAACAGCCGCAGGCTACTTCGATCTTTACCGGCGTCCGGACCCTGAACCAGAATAGCGGGATTGAAAATTTTACCTTTACAAAAGGGTTCCTCACCGGGACCGATCTTGCAGTAACCTTCGATAACAGCCGGCAGACAACCAACAGCCTGGTTCAATCCCTGAATCCACTGCTGAATGCCAGCTTCAGGGCACAATTGCGCCAGCATCTCCTGCAGGGCTTTGGCACTTCGGTCAATGATCGACTGATCCGTATCGCCCGCAATAACCGCGAGATCACCGACATTTCGTTCCGGCTTCAGGTGATCCAGACCGTCTCCCAGATCCAGAACATTTATTGGGACCTGGTGGCCGCCTATGAAACCGTGAAAGCGCACGAGCGCTCCTTTGCCACCGCCCAGCGCACCCTCTCCGATACCCAGAAGCAGGTGCAGATTGGGACTCTGGCGCCCATCGAAATTGTAAGCGCGCAAAGCCAGGTAGCTTCGGTGCAGCAGAGCCTGATCGTGGCGCAAACTAATCTGGAGTTGCAGCAACTCTTGATGAAGAACGCGGTTTCCAAGAACCTGACCGACCCGGTGCTGGCCGCCGCCCCGGTGATTCCCACCGACACCATGAATATCCCCGATCAGGAGCCAGTGATGCCGGTCCAGGACCTGGTCAATGATGCCCTGTCGCACCGGCCGGAGCTGGCGCAATCCCGCATCACGCTTACCAATTACGAAATCAACATAAAAGGCGCTAAAAATGGACTGCTGCCCGCCCTCGACTTATATGCCTTTTACGGCGCCAGCAGCATAGCGGGACAACAAAATCCGCTGGCGACCTGCGGATTGGGAAGCAAGTCCAATTTTTGCACCCCGGCAGGGACCATCAACCCGGGCGGCTATAACACCGCATTCTCCAACCTGTTCAATGGCACGTCGCCCGACAAAGGGATCGGTTTGCAGTTGAGCATTCCCATTTTCAACCGCTCGGCGCAGGCCGACCAGGTGCGCTCCGAGCTGGAATACCGCCAGGCCCAGATGCTCCTGCAACAGCTTGAAAACCAGATCCGCATCCAGGTGCGCAATGCGCAATACACGGTGCAGCAGAACCGCGCGCTGATTGATTCCGCCACGAAAGGGCGCGAACTGGCGGCGCAAAACCTCGATGCCGAGCAGAAAAAATACTCACTCGGCGCTTCCACCCCCTACAACGTGCTGCAAATGCAGCGCGATCTGGCAACCGCGGAGTCGAACCTGGTTTCCGCCATGTCCGCCTATGAAAAATCGCGGGTGACGCTCGAGCAGGTCACCGGAAACGCGCTCGATCGCCTGGGCATTCGCATCGATGACGCTGAATCCGGCAACGTGAGGTCCACGCCCACCGTGCCTTACGTGAAACCTAATCCCAATGCTGTCTCCACAGCCACGCAGGACCAATTGCAGTTGCACGAGTTACAGGCCCAACCCTCAGCTACGCAACCGCCGCAGACCAATCCGCAGACGCCTCAGCCGCAGATGAATCAGCAGCCAGTACCGAACCAGCAGCCGCTGCCTAACCAGCAGCCGCAACAAAATCCTCCGCCTCCCCAATAATGGACCTGTAAACGCGGCCCGGAGCATGGCTCCGGGCCTTTTGTTTTGAGGAACACTCTCCGTCAGCTTCCCCAAATCTCCAAGTCCATTTATGCTGGCGCGGAGTGAAATTTTCCGTCGTCATCATCACCTGCAACGAAGAGGACAACCTTGGGCGCACGCTGGCGAGCGTTGCCCCGCTGGTGGCCCATGGCAACGGCGAGATCATCGTCGTGGATTCCGGCTCAACCGATCGCACCTGCGAGATCGCCCGGGAATTTGGCGCCAAAGTCTTCGTCGAGCCCTGGAAGGGATTTGCGGCACAGAAAAATTCCGCCATTGCCAAAGCCGGCGCGGAATGGGTGCTGAGCCTGGATGCGGATGAGGAGGTCAGCCCGGAGCTGGCGCGCGAGATTCTGAATATTCGCGCGGAGGAAGAGCAAGGCTTCTATCTTTCCCGCCGCAACATGTTTCTTGGCCGGTGGATCAGGCATGGCGGCTTTTATCCCGACCGCAAGCTGCGCCTCTTCCGCCGCGGCGCTGGCATGGTGGAAGAGCGCCTCGTGCATGAAAACCTGAAGGTCCATGGAGCAACCGGGGCGCTGAAAGGCGACCTGCTTCATCATGCATATCCCATGCTCGCCGGCTACATCGAGCATATGAACCGCTATTCGTCGCTGGGCGCGCAACTGGCGGCCCGCAATGGCCAGACCAGCCGCGGATGGTCCGCGTTTTGCTGCAACATCTGGCTGCGCCCGGCCTTTACGTTCCTGTACAACTACTTTCTTCGCCTCGGCTTTCTGGATGGGCGCGAAGGGCTGTTGCTCCATCTCTACCATGCCACATACGTGAGCTGGAAATATGCCAAGGCGTGGGAGGCCGGCCGCCGGCAACAGCAGTAAATTACTCGACACTGCTGCCATGCGGACGACCAGCCGGATTCAGGTTTTAGCGTGTCTGGTGCAGTCCCAGCGCCTGGACGGTGAGCGCATCGGGAGTTCGGACCCCATGATTGTCGTTTACCAGGGCAAATCCGCCGACGTAGTCCCACATCGTCCATCCCATATCGTGCTTCTCCAGCGAGGTGCGCACATCATGCAGCCAGCGGGCCCGGTCCTCCGGGTTGGAGTACTTCCGGAAAGCGCCAAACTCATCGCAGATCACGTTGACGTGGTGTTGCCGCGCCCATGCGGCGACCTGATCGATCTCATTATCGATGCGGGCGGCATTCCACTGGTCCGCGCCATAGCGGGACAATTCGGCGCGCTGCTCCGCATTCGGGACCTGCGACAATCGCGGCCTGATATTGTCCAGCGTCGAGGGATACGGAATGTCGCGCAGGTAGGTCCAGGTATCCACTCCCCAGGTGGCTCCCTGATGGGTAAACCAGTGGGGATCGTAAAAATGAAAGTTGTAGATCACGTTAGGATCCGCAAGCGGCTCAAGAAAAAGGAGTTGCGGGTCAGACGAAAACATGTGTCCAGTGGCGACAATCGTATGCTGAGGGGTGCCCTCGCGGATGGCCGCCGCAACCTTGGCCTGAATTCCCATCCAGCGATAACCGTCCTGCACTTCCGGCTCATTCAGGATTTCAAGGTAGACCAGGTTGGGATCGGTATTGGAAAAGTGCCGCGCCAGCGCGCGCCAGAAGGCGGCAAAGGCGCGCACATGACGGTCGTCCTTGCCTAGCCGCTGGTTGAATTCGCTGGGAGGATGGATATCGATGAGCACCGCCAGCCCCTGGCCCACAATCATCTGCACCGCATGGTCCACATAGCCGAGATACTGGGCTGGGACCGCCTCCGGGTTCGATTCATTGAACATGGGCGTGGGATCGATGGAAAGCCGCACATGGTCCATGCCAAGTTTTTTGATCAGCGTCACGTCCTGCTCGGTGATGTAGTTCTGGAAGTGCTCGGGGGTGAGTCCGCCGGAGCCTCCCGCCTGCGAGAACCATTGGCTGAAATTTATGCCGCGATGCAGCCGGTGCATGCGGCCATTCAAATCGTTTTGACTGGACGCCTGATTGGAAGGCTGGCCGGTTACTGCAAAAGCCTGGCTCATGCCAGCGATGAGGACCAGCACTCCCCACAGCCATCCCATTTTGCGAAAAGATTTCGTGATATTCATCGTGCTCCCAGTTGTCTCCTTTTGATCGGCACACCCGAATTTGCAGCTCCTTCTGAAATTATCAGTTCTGGCTGCGATTGTGGTAGTGGACCTTTTTGCGAGCGGACTCGAACATGGGAGCTGGAGTGGCAGGTGATGTTTGGATTTTTATGGAATTGGTGAGATCATGAAACCACAAAGCGGCAGGAGTGGCGACATGAATGGCCGAATAGCGATTTGGGCTAGCGTAGGATTTCTGGTTGCGTGCT
>CAYTQA010000099.1:0-9727 GCA_964439495.1 uncultured Terriglobales bacterium
TATCGCGCCCAGCTCAAGGGATGGAAGTTCAAATATCTTCAAAACGTGGAATGCCCGGCGGAGCTGCCCATCGAGATGACCGCCTTCAAGACCCAGCAGGCGCGCTGGGCCAAGGGGCTCATCCAGACCGGCAAGAAGATCCTGCCCAAGGTATTCAGCAGCGATGTCCCGCGCCAGGTGAAGCTCGAATCCTGGTATCACCTGACCGCCAATCTCAGTTATCCGCTGATGATCGTCCTTTCCACGCTGCTGCTGCCGGCGATGATCATCCGTTCCTTCGGCGGCTTGTTTCAGATGGTGCTGATCGATCTGCCGCTGTTTCTGGCCTCCACCTTCTCGATTTCCAGCTTCTATCTGGTTTCGCAGAAAGAACTGTTCCCGAAAAGCTGGCCCAAGACCTTCCTTTACCTGCCTTTCCTGATGGCCCTGGGCATCGGGCTTACCATCACCAACACCAAGGCGGTGATGGAGGCGCTCTTTGGGGTGAAGTCCTCTTTTGTGCGCACCCCAAAATATCGCGTGCAAAAGCGCAGCGAGAAGTCGGCGGCAGCCAGGAAATATCGCAAGCGCCTCGGGATCGTCCCATGGATCGAGCTGATCATCGGCTGCTACTTTGCGCTTACCATCTGGTATGCCGTATATAGTGGAAACTTTTTCACCGTCCCATTTCTCATGATCTTTGTGATCGGTTACTGGTATACCGGATTGATGTCATTGTTGCAGGGACGTTTTGACAGATCGTCCGTCCGCGGCGAGCCGCATACCAAGCCTTTTCCCGTGGGGGTGTGACCGGGCCATGCTAAAATTCGCTGCTTAATCCAGGGGGACCTTGTGCGCAAATTTCTGTTATCGCTTCTGCTGTTCACCGGAATATTCGCCTCGGCAACGGAGCGGCAGAACAATGCCGACTATCGCGCGCGCCGCATGGCCCTGGCAAAGTTAATGAATGGCGGCACCCTGGTTCTCTTTGCCGGCGTGGAAGCCGAGGGGCCAAACGACCTCTATGGCTTCCGCCAGGACGATATCTTCTTTTATCTGACGGGATGGTCCGAACCCGGGGCGGCGGTGCTGATCTCTCCCGCTTCCGATTCCGGCGAGAAGAGCGGCCAGTCCGCGGACCATCCGTACACCGAGATTCTCTTCCTTCCCGCGCACAATAAAACGCAGGAAAAATGGACCGGACCCAAGCTGGGGCCGGAGGACGCAAATGCGCCGCAGGTGACCGGCTTTGACCGGGTAGAGGCGCTGGACAAAATGCGCGACGATCTTCTCCCCCTCCTGCCGCAAAGGGCGCGCATATACACCGATGTTGCGGAGGATGGCTCAACCCCCTCAACCATTCCTCTGCAATGGCTGCGCCGGGCCAACTCCTTCCCCACCTATGTCTCATTTCTCGACGCCAAACCGCTCCTGTCTCACCTGCGCATGGTGAAGGACGCGGGAGAGATGACATTGATTAATCATGCGGTACAGGCCTCGATGGCCGCGCATGTGGCGGCGCTGAAGGCGATCCGTCCCGGGGTGACCGAGCGGGAAATTTCCGCCTTGATGCAATACGAGTTTGGGAAGCGCGGCTGTGAACGGCCGGCATACGCTCCCATCGTCGGCTCGGGATTCAATTCCACGGTGCTGCACTATTCCGAGGATTCCGGCACGATGAGGAATGGCGACGTGGTGGTGATGGATGTCGCCGGGGAATATTCCATGTACGCCTCTGACATTACCCGCACCGCCCCGGTGAATGGCAAATTCACCCCCAGGCAGCGGGAGATCTATAACATCGTTCTGGGAGCGCAGCAGGCGGCGATCCGTGCCTTCAAGATGGGCCAGTCCACGCTGACCGGCAATCAGCCCGATTCCCTCTACAAAGCGGCCTATGACTACATAGACAGTCACGGCAAGGACGCGCATGGCAACTCCCTGGGCAGGTATTTCATTCACGGCCTCGGCCATCATGTCGGGCTCAATGTGCATGATGCGAGTGACCCATCCTTGCCGCTGGAAAAAGGGATGGTTTTTACCATCGAGCCCGGAATTTATATCCCGGAAGAGAGGCTGGGAGTGCGCATTGAAGACATGTTTTACGTGAACGACGACGGTAAGCTGGTTATGATGACCAGCGGACTGCCGCATACCGCCGAAGAGATCGAACATGCTATGTCCCAGAGGTAATTTTCCCGGAAGTCCTTTGTTTTCAATAGATCATTACTAAAGTCCCGGGCATAGCTCTGCCCTATCAGGTGCTATGGAGAGCGACCTGCTCTGCTAAACTCGGGATTGTCATGAAAGTCCTGTTCACTATTCTGTCGCTGTCCACGGGCTCGCTGTTTGCAATTGCGGCGGGGATTTTTATGCGCGTTCGCAGACATCAACAATCGATTTCAGATAGCATTCTGAGGGACTCTTTCGATATGGTGGAATCGTTTGAAAGAGAAACAGTAGAGTGCCGGAACGATTGAGGAGCAACGAACCAATGTCTGTCCAAATATCGGCGGAGCTGGGACTGAGGAAGTTTCGTGCTGAGGCCAAGCCATGTGTCTATCCCTACTCGGCCGACCTCAAAAACATCCTCATAGCCAACCTGCTGATCGCTGTTTCCGCGCATGTCGCCATACCCTTGTGGTTTACGCCTGTTCCCTTCACATTGCAGACATTTGCGGTCATATTGGCAGGCCTTACACTGGGCAGCCGCCGCGGCTTTTTGGCCTTGCTGCTTTATCTGGCGGAAGGAGCTGCGGGCCTGCCGGTCTTCAGTCCTTATGGGCCCGGCGGATTTGCACAGTTGCTTGGCCCCACCGGCGGATATCTGATGCTCTATCCCCTGGCTGCATTCCTCGCTGGTTATGCAACCGAGCAGTGGCATCCCAAGGAAAAACGCTCTTCGCTGGCGGCAGACATCCTGTTCGGCGCCCTCAGCGCCGATATGCTGATCTTTGCCGGGGGATCGTTGTGGTTTGCGAAACTCACCCATCTGCCCGCCCCGGCGGTCTTCACCATGACCGTGGTCCCGTTTATTCCCGGTGAACTGGTCAAGCTCGCCGTCGCTTCCATGCTCGCCGTCCGGTGGAAAAAGATTTCCTGAAATTAAGTACAATCATTCATATATTCGAATTCCAGGTTGAATCATGTCCATAACTGTCTCCCCTCAAGTACGTGAAATTTCCGTGGCGCACAGCCCGGATTCCGATGATGCCTTCATGTTTTACGGGCTCGCCACCAACAAAGTGCGGACCCCCGGCCTGAAGTTTACGCATACATTGTGCGATATCGAAACCCTCAACCGTCTGGCGCGGCAGGGCCACTACGATGTGACCGCCGTCTCCTTTCACGCTTACCCTTATATTCAGGACAAATATGCGCTTCTGCCCTCGGGCGGCAGCGTGGGCGAAGATTACGGCCCGATGATCGTCTCGCTGAAGCCCTACACGCCGGAAGAGATCAAGAGCAAAATCATCGCCGTGCCCGGCATGCTTACCACCGCCTATCTTTCCCTGAAGCTTTTTGCCCCCGATATCCAGACGCAGGTGGTGCCTTTCGACCAGATTATCCCGCAGGTGCTTGAAGGCAAGTACGAGGCGGGACTCATCATCCATGAAGGACAACTCACCTATGGAAAGGCCGGCCTGTATCGCGTGCTCGATATGGGCAAATGGTGGCGGGAAGAGACAGGATTGCCGCTGCCCCTGGGTGGCAATGCCATCCGCCGCGACCTTGGTCCCGAACTCATGCGCGAGATTTCCAGGGCGCTCAAAGAGAGCATCCAGTATGCGCTCGACCATCGCGAGGAGGCCTTGCAGTACGCCATGCAATTCGCCCGCGAACTGGACCAGCCCACAGCCAATCGCTTTGTCAGCATGTACGTGAATGAGCGGACTCTCGACTACGCCGCCGAGGGTCGCCTGGCCATTCAGCGGCTTCTGCAGATGGGTTATGAAAGAGGGATCATACCGGTGAAGCCGGAAGTCGAGTTCGTAGACTAGCAAGGTCCAACCCATTCACCACGTAGGCTATGGAAACGCAGGGATGGGCGACTTCTATGGCAGAGCGGCTTCCCTCTCCTTTATGGAACCCAGACGGGCCTGTCCTAGCGTCACTTTCGGCTGAGATGTGTGCGTGCTAATCTTTTGCACCATGGCACAGCCAATCATGACAAAATCAACTCCGCAGTTCGGTACCGCCGAATTTGCCGGAAAACCTGAAGCCAACCGTTGCAGCTTTTGCCAGCAACCGGTCGGAAAAAATTACTATCGCATCGGTACCGCGGTGGCGTGCGCCATTTGCGCGGAGCAGGCGAAACATAATGCGCCCAAGGACAGCCATGCGGCCTTTGTCCGCGGCCTCCTCTTTGGGGCCGTCGCGGCCATTGCCGGACTGGTCCTGTATTCGGCCGTGGGCATTATCACCGGACTGGAGATTGGCTATGTTTCCCTCGCCGTCGGTACCTGGTGGGCAAAGCCCTGAGCACCGGATCCAGGGGAATTGGAGGACGGCGCTACCAGATTGCCGCGGTCCTGCTCACATACGCGGCGGTCTCGATGGCGGCGGTACCCATTGGAATTGCCGCATACATGAAAGAGAAGAAAGCCCATCCGCAGGCCCAGATCGTGCAACAGGGGACGGCCAATAATCAGGCCCTCCAACAGCAGGCGGAAGCGGACCAACCCAACCCATCTGCCCAGCAACAGGCGGAGCCTGCGCCCCAACCCCGACTGCGGGGTGCGGTAATCGCAAGGTTAGCCATGATTGGGCTTACCTCTCCGTACTATGCCTTGCAGGACGGCACAAGCGGACTGATCGGCCTGGTAATCCTCTTCGTGGGAATTCAAATCGCATGGCGGATTACCGCGTCAAAGCCGTTGGACATCAATGGGCCATTCGAAAATTCCACGCCCGCCTCGGCCTGAACCACAGGTTGAGGGGGCTTGCTGCGCTCCATCGATTTGAAGAAGGATGATAAACCGGCCAGGGAGATCATCCTTCGAGCACAGTCCCTGGGCGACCTTTTAAATCATGCCGGCAATCACTCCTGAGCTGATTCGAACCTGCAAGAGCTGCTCGCGCGATCTTGCGCCCGGAGCGCTGGCCTGCGAGCAATGCCATTCGCTGGTCCATGCCGGGGAGCTGGACCAATTGGCCTCCGAGGCCAATGCGCTGGAGGCGAAAGGTGGACTCCGCCAGGCGCGCGAGCGCTGGTTGCAAGGCCTGCCCTTGCTGCCGCGGGAATCGAAGCAGTCGGAGTGGATTCGTGATAAAGCAAGTGCGCTGGAACAGGCAGCCAATGCAGCGGAGGCCCCGGAGCCGGAAAATAAGTGGGTACGAAAACTCGCGCCGCTGGGACCGGTCGCGATCGTCCTGGCCAAGAGCAAGGCCCTGCTTACCGCACTCTTCAACCTTAAATTCCTCTTGAGCATGATGGCATTCATGGCCTTCTATTGGAAGGTCTATGGAGCAAAATTCGGCATCGGCTTTGCGGTGCTGATCCTCATCCACGAGATGGGCCACTTCATTGACGTGAAACGCCGGGGTTTGCCGGCGGAGATGCCGGTATTCCTCCCCGGAGTTGGCGCCTATGTGCGCTGGCAGGCGCTAGGCGTAGGCGCCGAGGTACGCGCTGCCGTAAGCCTGGCCGGACCACTCGCCGGATGGGTCGCGTCCGTGGCCTGCGCCGTGCTCTGGTGGAAGACCGGAAACGGAATGTGGGCGGCGCTGGCGCGGGCCGGCGCATGCCTCAACGTCCTGAACCTCGTTCCCGTATGGGTACTGGACGGCGGGCAAGCGGCTTCGGCATTGAGCAAAGCGGAGCGCGCCCTGCTCCTGATTACATGCATTGGCCTCTGGCTGGGTTTGGGCGAAGGCGTCTTCTTCCTGGTTGCGCTGGGCTTCGGATGGCGATTATTTACCAGGGACCTGCCGGCTCATCCCAGCCGCGCCACAACCATCTATTTTATTGCCGTGCTCATCGGCCTGGGCATTGTAATGTGGCTGATGCCCGGTCACGGTTTTGGCCCATCATAGGCGTGCCGCCGATTTTCGTCGTCCACATAGATGTATCTCTGTTTCCTGCGGCGATCCACAAATCCAACTCCCTGCGGAAAAATTCATCGCGGCCTATTCCCCCGAATTAGGATTACAGTCATAATCATTCTCCCTTGAATCGGTCCGGAAGGATTCTATGACTACGCCAGAGATCGCAGAGCTGACTCGCGTAATAACAGAGTTGAACCGGCGTGTGACCCGTCTGGAAGAGGTCCTCGGCCAGCGCAGCGCTGCCCCAAACCGCATTCATGTGGTCGAAAAATCCGGCAGCCCGACTCTGGAGTCCCGCCTGGGCTCGCAATATCTGAACCGCCTCGGAATCATTGCGTTGCTGTTCGGCGTCTCCTATTTCCTGCACTGGGCCTTCAGCAATAACTGGATCGCCCCGGCCGCAATCGTCTTTATAGGCCTGCTCGGCGGGATGGGCGTCATTGGATTGGGAGAGTGGTTCGTCCGCCGCGGCTATGGGGGTTTTGGCTTTTCATTGAAGGCACTGGGGACCGGAGCGTTATATCTCTCGCTGTGGGCCGCATTCCAGTTGTATCACCTGGTCCCCGCCATTCTCACCTTTACCGGGATGATCGCCGTGACCGCCGCGACCGGTTTTATGGCGCTGGTCCAGAACAGTGAGGCGCTCGCGGTACTGGCGGGCATTGGAGGGTTTCTCACCCCGCTGCTGATTTCTACAGGACACAACCTCGGCCTTGAATTATTCGCATACATGCTGGTGCTGTGCGCTGGTATGTTATGGGCGCTTGCATTCCGCGCCTGGAAGAACCTGCTTCTCACCACTTTTATTGGCTGCGTGGTGGTTTCGCTCGTGTGGTTCTCTAGCTCTTATACCAATGACGCGTCGTTCGGGGCCTTTCTTTTTTCCACCCTGCTCTGGATGGTCTTCATCGCCGCTCCCATTCTGATTGACCGCTTTCAATCGTTCAAAAACAGCCTGGTGGTAATTTGCATTCCGCCCGCAGCCTCCGCAGCCTATCTCGCCGCAGCGGACGTCACTTTACGCTGGCAGCAACTCTCCCCGGTAGCGATTGGAATCGCCATCGTACTGCTGGTGCTGAGTTGGAGGCTTCGGGGCCGCCTGCGCGTGGTCTTCTTCACGCTTGCAGTGGCGTCTGGCGCCTTCGCCGTCCCCATACAACTGGATACCCACTGGACCACCTCCGCGGTCTGGCTCACGTTGGGCGTAGTGCTGATGCTGTTTGGCTTCGCGAAGGGGCTTACATTTGTCCGCTGGAACGCACTGGTGCTGATCGGGATCACAGTTCTCAAGCTGCTTTTCTTTGATCTCTCGGAGCTTGAGCAGGGATATCGCATCCTTGCGCTCTCTGTGCTGGGCGTGGCCCTGCTCGCGCTTTCCTTTATCTACCAGCGATATTGGGTGCGCCTTCGCAAAGATTAGAGATTGCGAAATTATTCGTTCATGCGATCGCAATCAACTCCATGAATGCTCACCTCGCGCCGCGCTCTGGATGACAAATTTAAATTGATGACTTGGAGGATGATTAAATTTAATGCTAAAAAACCTTCATCCCTTGTCATCCAGAGCGAGTACGCAGTACGAGCGAAGGACCCCGAGAGAGTACAGGGCATAAATCCGGTTACGGGTGTTTCAACGATGAGAACGCAGCCGGCATTCCATTCACTCATAGGGATTGTTGCCCTGCTTCGCGGATGACAGTTAGGCGTTGGAAAGAAAGCCTGAAGCTGCATTTATGAATGCGGCAATCCCGGGGTCCTTCCCTTGCGCTTGGCCCGCAAGCTCGCCTTGCGCCGCGCTCTGGATGACAGAATTAAACAGAGCATTGAAAGGTAAAGACTATAGAGATTCCTGCGTAGAGAGCGCTGACTTACCGATTTATGGGGTGACTGCCTGCTTGAGATTGGGCGTGACGCGCATCGCCTGAAGGCTGGCGGAGTCCCATCCGCCACCCAGCGCCTTCACCAGGTAGACAGAGGTCACAAGCTGCTGCCCCAGGATCTGAGTAGCGAGACGCTGGTTGGTCAGCAGCGTCTCCTGTGCGGTGATCACATCGAGATAGGTCGCGATGCCGCCGACGTAGCGGTCATTCGCGATCCTTAACGTGGTCTGGGCATCGTCCACCGCATGTTGTTGCGTCTCAGCGGCGCGAGAGAGCACGCTGAGTCCGGCCAGCGCGTCCTCCACCTGCTGAAACGCAGTGAGCACGGTTTGGCGGTAATTGGCGACCGAGGCCTGGTATCCCGCCTTATAAAAATTCACCTGCGCCCGGGTGCGTCCGCCATTCAGGATGTTCTGGGTCAGTCCTGCGCCCAGCGCCCACACCGTGCTGGGAAGGCTGAATAGATTGGTGATTCCACTGCTCTGAAGCCCGCCCTGGCCAAAGATGCTGATGCTGGGATAATAGGCGCTCTCGGCGACACCAATGTCCGCGTTCTCCGCCGCCATCTGGCGCTCAAAGGCGGCGACGTCCGGACGGCGCTCCAGAATGTCAGATGGAACTCCGACGGGAATCGTGGGTGGAGCAAAGCTCATTGGCTTGGGGGCCAGCGTGAAGCTTGAAGCCGGCGTTCCAACCAGAGCGGCGATCGCATGCTCATACTGTGCCCGCTGCTGGCGCAATAATTCCGCTTGCGTGCGCGTGGAATCCAGCAGCGACTCCTGCTGGGAGACGTCGAGGCCGGAGGCGACGCCGCCCTGATGGCGTCTCTCCACCAGCTCCAGGCCGCGCTGTTCGTAATCCACCGCCGAGTTCACCACCGAGATCTCCGCATCGGATTCGCGCAGCATGAAATAATCGGCGGCAAGCTCGGAGGTCACGAGCAGGCGAACGTTCTCCAGATTGGCCGCCGAGGACTGATATTGCGCATTCGCCGCCTCCACGCTCCGGCGCACCCCGCCGAAAAGGTCCAACTCGTAATTCAGGTTGAACGGAAGCGAATACACATTTTGCGTGATTGGAGTGGCCGCTATTCTCGCGCCATTCAAGGGACGGTTCCCGGAGATGCGCTGCCGCTCCAGCGATGGAGTGGCGTTCAGGCTGGGATAGAGTCCCGCCGCCGTGATCTGGGCCGAGGCCCGCGCCTGCAACAATTGGTTGCGTGCCGCTTCAATCGTCTGGTTGGCGGCGATCGCCTGGGCCTCAAGCTGGTTAAGGTCGTTGTCTGCAAAGATCGTCCACCACGTGCCCTTAGGCAGGGTATCCATGGGGGTCGCCGCGCGAAAAGGCTCCTCGGTTTTCCAGGCTGGCGGGGTGGGCACTTGCGCCCGCTGATACTTCGGGCCGACGGCACAGCCGGTAAGCCACAAGGCCAGCGCCGCAACAAACGCCCATGCCGGGCGGGTGGTCCTCACGATTGCCCTGCCTTCTCCGCGCTCACGCGCACCTGTTGTCCTTCCTCCAGCGAGTCCGCGGGGTTGAGGATGATGCGATCGTTAGGATCGACCCCGCTCAGGATTTCGACTTTAGTACCGAAATCGCGACCGATCTGCACCGGCTTCAGGTGCACCCGATTGTCAGCTCCCACCACTCCAACGCGCGGCCCTTCCGCGCGGAAGAGCAGCGTGTTCTCGGGAATAGAGATGCGCTGGATCTGCACCGGCACCGCGAAGTGGACCTGGGCATAAGAGCCGGGAAGGAGCCGCCCCTGGGGGTTGGAAACATCGACCTCGGTCAGCAGGGTGCGGGTTGCCGGATCGATC
>CAYTQA010000100.1:0-3811 GCA_964439495.1 uncultured Terriglobales bacterium
CATCATCTCGATGAACGCCATCGAGAAGGACGGCAAAGTCATCATCCTGGGAGAAATTGAAAACGAAGACACCGTTCCGGGCTTCGTCAGCGTCAATGGGACCCTGATCGGCAAGAACGGAGAAACGCTGGGAGAGGAAAGCAGCTTCGATAAGATCTCCCATGTGCTGCTGCCGAAGGAGATCTCCCCCTTCCGCATCGATTTTGACAATCTCCGGCTGGCGCAGGTGAAAAGCGTGCATCTCGATCCCTCTTCCCTGCTGGTGCCCGCTTCCGCCGACCCGGTAATAGGGGTCCTCAACCAGAAACTGGAGAAGACCGACGCGGGACACACCGTGCTCACCGGCCAGTTGATGAATGAGAGCGGCCAGATCGTCAACATTCCCCACATTCTCGCCACCTATTACGACAACAGCGGGAAAGTGATCTGGATTTCCGACAGCTATGTGGACCAGGCGCTTCGTCCCGAGATCCCCGTGCCCTTCAGCGCGGAGTTGCGTGACGATCTGGCAGGAAACGTACACAGCTATCGGGTCACGGTCAATCAGTTCAGCGTAGACCGGCCCTCGATGTAAATGGGAAACGAGCGATGAAGCGACTCATATTTTTTGTGCTTACAATCCTGATGTGCTTCTTTGCCGCGGACGCGGCCCGGGCGGAGATGGACCTTCCGCAGCAGGCGGTTGCCGGGCAAGGCGTCTCCATTGGCACCTCCGGCAGCGGCTCGGCCATGCTTTACGTCTTCGGGCCTGACCAGGCGATCAAGCGCAGCGTCCATCTGGGGGAGGCAATTTCCTTGCGCGGAGATGAACTGCGCAAGGCCGGCATCTATACGCTGATCCTCACCGGGGGAGATTCTCCGACGACCAAAAGCCTCTATGTGCAACCGGCATCGCCGGCCAGGATCAATTTCCTGGCGCGGCCTTCGCGCGTGCCGGTGGCGCTGCCTAACGTAATCCTCGGCACCGCTTTCGTCTTTGACGATTTTCAGAACCTGGTGCTTGCCCCTTCTCCGGTGAAGTTTGCCCTGAGCGTGAAGAATGGCGGAACGGTTCAGCGCACCGTCACCTCGAAATATGGCGTTGCTTACCTGGACCTGAACTCTTCTTCCCGGGAGGGCGCCGCCCAATTTGTCGCCTCCGACGGCGAGGCCAACGTGCGCCGCGTGGTGCAGCAGGTCGCAGGCGATCCCTGCAATTTGCGTATGCGAGTGCGCCGCCAGAAGGACCTGCTGATTGCGGAGACAGACCCTATCCGCGATTGCTCGGGCAATGCGGTCCCGGATGGCACCATCGTGACGTTTATTGAGCAGTCCGCCAGTGGAGGACGCAGCAGCGTGGACGCGCGCATCAAAAAAGGCATTGCGCGCGCGGAGCTGCCGGTCCACCCCGGGGCCACCATCACCGTTGCAGCCGGAGTGGTGCTTGGAAATGAAGTCAAAGTAGGAGGCGGCGAATGACCAACACTCATCGTGCCGATTCGATTTTGCGCATCGCGATTATTCTTACCGGCTTGTTGCTGATCCTCTCCGGATGGCTGCCACTCTTCCATGCCAGCGCCGCCGCTCCGGGTACGGACCAGGTCGAGGTGAGGCTGGATTCTTCCCAGATCGTCCCTCGCCCGCTGGAGGAGAGGACCGGGCAGGCGCTCGTTCAGCAGTACTCCAGGTCCTGGCACGACCTTGAAGCAGCTCTGGATCAGAACAATAATAGTGTGTTGAATGAGGGCTTCGTAGGATACGCGCAGGACAAATTCAAGGCCCAGATCGCCGCCCAGAAGAAGAATGGATTGAGCACGCGATATGTGGACCACGGCCATAAGGTCGAGGCGCTCTTTTATTCGAAAGACGGCTCCGCGGTCGAAATGCGCGACACGGCGCAGCTTGAAATCCAATACCTGGATGACGGCAAGGTAGTCGGCTCTGAAAATGCGACCCGCTACTACGTGGTGGTGATGTCGGTCGTGGATGATGGCTGGAAGGTGCGTGTACTCGATTCGGTCCCTAATTTCTGAGACGAAAGCTCATTAGCTCAGAAAGGCTGAATATGAAGATCACAGTTGCAATGAGGGGAGTCATGCTCGACTCTCCTCAACAGGAATTCACCCCCCACATTGAAACCCGCCTTCGCGCTCAGCAGCCGGATATCGCCTCGGGCTTTGTCCGCGGGATGATCTGGGGTTTTGTCTTGAGTCTGGCGTTGTGGATGGTGCTAAGCATCGTTGCCCTGAAGTTCTTCCTGTAAACCTCGCAACGGCTTCCTCGCCACCACCACCCGCGGAATTCCCTGCAAGTCCGGTTTTACGTCAATTGCGTCCCAGTCCGCCAGCAGCGCTTTGACCCGCCCTTCCATCGAATAACCAATCTCCATGACCAGCCATCCACCTGGCTTCAATACGGCCATTGCCTGAGGGACCAGCCGGCGATAGATTTCCAGGCCGCTCGGACCGGAAAATACCGCAAGCTTTGGCTCATGCTGATAAACCTCGCGCTGGACCGTCTCCTGCTCTTCTTCGCCCACATAAGGCGGATTGGAAACCACCACATCGAAGCGTTCCCCCGCTGCGGCCAGCGGGAGCAGTAAATCTCCCTGCCAAAAAGATATGCGTCCGGCAAATCCAAGTCTTTGCGCGTTTTCGCGGGCCAGATTGAGCGCCTCCGGGGAGATGTCAATGGCGTGAATTTCAGCCTGAGCAAGCTCGGAAGCCAGGGCAATGGCGATACATCCGGAGCCAGTGCCCACATCCACGATGCGCAGCGAGGCTGCGGGAGCACGGCGGGCGATTTCCAGGACCGCTTCGACCGAATGCTCGGTCTCCGGGCGCGGAATCAGAGTGGCGGGAGAAACCTTGAAATCGAGGCCCCAGAACTCCTGGTGTCCGGTAATATGCTGCAACGGCATACCCGAAGCCCGCGAATTGAGGGCCTCAAAGTAAGCCGTGAGCTGGCCGCAGGCCAACTCCAATTCAGGATGCGCGTAAAGATAAGCCCGCTCGCGCCCCAGCACGTGCAGCAAAAGAGTTTCAGCATCCATCCGCGGATTCGGAGAGGCGGATTGTTCGAGCTTTTGCCGGGCCTGCTGGAGCGCTTGTCTGATCTTCATTGGGGGATCGGATGATTTTGCGATGTTTCAGACTGCGGAAAAATCGGACGATCATCCATCACCCTCACTCTATCGCAAAAGGGTCAGACTGCCGCTTCCTGTTTCAGCTTCTCGGCCTCGTAATGGGTAAGCAGGCCGTCCACGAAGGGCTGCAGCTTTCCGTCCATGACCGCATCAAGCTGATGCAGCGTAAGCCCAATGCGATGATCGGTGACCCGGTTCTGCGGGAAATTGTAGGTGCGGATCTTTTCGCTGCGGTCCCCGCTGCCCACCTGGGTCTTTCTTTCCTTCGCCAATTCAGCCTGTTGACGCTCCATCTCCACTTCATACAGGCGGGAGCGAAGCACGCGCATGGCTTTCTCGCGGTTCTTGATCTGCGACTTCTCATCCTGGCAACTGACCACGGTGTTGGTCGGCAGGTGGGTAATGCGCACCGCGGAGTAGGTGGTATTCACCGACTGTCCACCGGGACCGGAGGAGCAGAAAGTATCGATGCGAATGTCCTTCATCTCGATCTTCACGTCCACCTCCTCGGCTTCGGGCAGCACCGCTACCGTTACCGCCGACGTATGGACGCGGCCCTGGGTCTCCGTGGCCGGCACACGCTGCACGCGATGCACGCCGCTCTCATATTTCATGCGCGAATAGACGCCCTGGCCTTCGATAATGGCGATCACTTCCTTCAGGCCGCCGATGCCGGATTCCGAGGCG
>CAYTQA010000100.1:3821-9723 GCA_964439495.1 uncultured Terriglobales bacterium
GAGGCGGAAAGCACTTCCACCTTCCAGCGATTGGTTTCCGCGAAGCGCGTGTACATGCGAAATATCTCCGCCGCGAACAGAGAGGCCTCATCGCCTCCGGTCCCTGCGCGGATTTCGACGATCACGTTCTTCTCGTCATTGGGATCTTTCGGCACCAGCAGGACCTTCAACTCATGCTCCACCTGTTCCACGCGCGGCTGAAGGCGGGCAAGCTCTTCTTCGGCATAGGCGCGCATCTCGGCGTCGGGCTCATTCGCGATCAGCGCCTTGCTGTCCGCGATGCCCCGCTTCAGGTCCTTGTATTCGCGGTACTTCTCCACGATGGGCGCCAGTTCGCTGTGCGCCTTGGCCGCCTTCTGATACTTCGAGGAATCGCCGATCACTTCCGGCGAGGCCAGGGATTGGGTCAGCTCCTGGTACTTCGCTTCGATTTGTTCCAGACGTTCAAGCATGGTTTGTTCCAGTATGGCTAAGGATTGGACGCCTTTCCGGGCGTCTTCGATTCGAGTCTTAAGTGGGAGTGCGAGAAAGAAGAGTATGCGGCGGGGGCCGCTAGGCGATGATCAGCTCGCCGCCGTTTCGCTTTTCCAGCTCCATGGCGCAATGCAGGGCCTGAATCGCGCATTCCACCTGATCGTCCGCCGGGGGCTTGGTGGTAATACGCTGCAACCAAAGTCCAGGACTGGTGAGGGTCGCGAACAACGTGGAGCGCCGCCTGGCGGCGAAACGGATCAACTCATACGAAAGACCGGCAATGAGCGGCAGGCAGGCCAGCCGGACGGCGAATTTCATCCAGAAGGTATGCGCCGGAAACAGCGAATACACCACAATGGAGATCAGCATCACGGTGATCAGGAAACTTGTGCCGCAGCGGGGATGATAGGTGCTGAACCGCTGCGCCTCCGGTATTGAAACCGAATCGCCGGTATTCTCAAAGGCAAATACCGTCTTATGCTCCGCCCCGTGATACTCATAGACCCGGCGAATGTCCGCCCAGAGCGAGATCCCCCAGATAAATGCCAGAAAAAGGGCAATGCGGATTCCGCCATCGACCAGGTTGAACAATATCTGGTTATTCAGGGCGGGAAATTTGTTCTTCAGCCCAGTGGCGGCCAGCAACGGAAGGAATTTGTAGAAGAAAATAAAAAACGCAATCGAAATACAGACCTGAACCGCAGCCATCCAGCCGCTGATCTCTACTTTGGTATCTTCTTCCCCGGTCATCTCCTCCAGGGCCACATTGGTGGAGAATTTCAAGGCTCGAAAGCCCAGGGTCATGGCCGAGCTCAGGGTGATTAAGCCTCGGACGACCGGCCATCCCATCCATTTATGCTTTTCCGAAGGACGTTCCAGCGTGTCCGAGTGGGTCACGATCTCCCCGGAGGGTTTGCGGACGGCGATCCCCCAGGCGTGAGGCGAGCGCATCATTACCCCTTCCAACACCGCCTGACCCCCTACCAGGGTCTCTTCCCCGCTTTCCAGGGCCGGCAGAAGCTGCAAAAGGGCAAATAAGCGGCCAAATTGCCGCAAAATCCGGGTTTTAGAAGGGCTTCTCACATTAAAAAAACGCAATGACGAAAGTGATTTCCGCTTTCATTATAGGCGAGAAATCCTGAATTTGCAGAGGTATCGTAGGTAATTGCAGCCCGGCAAGATCGGGCCTCCCCAAAAGGAACCCTTGTGAGCGAGCTTTCAACCCGTATCCAGCGCATCGCCGATGACCTGAAAACCATCCACCAGGAGCTCAGTGCATTAAGCACTCGGGACGTCTCCGGTGCGGAAAACAGCCCAACCGTGGATGAACTGCTGAATGTGGAGCTGCTGACCGAGCTGAAAAGCACGGTGGATGATTTTCGGCAGTTCCTCTGGTCGTATATCGAGGCCTCTGCCCAGCAGAGCGGGCATAATATCCATAGCCGGGCGACCACTCTCCGCCTGCAGCGTGCTACCGAGATGTTGCGCTCCATTAGCCTGGTGGAGTTCCACCATGGCACGGAGCGATTCGGGAATGCCACCTTTTTTGAGCTTATCGAAAGAATTGCCGCTACGATTATGGAGCAGCACGGGGCTCAGAACTCCTCTTTTGCAAAACAACACGCTTCCGCCCTGCACTCCAGGCAGTAAACCCGTTCCAGAAAACGCCCGCGCAACAGTGGCTTGCGATAAGCATCCAATACGAGCGCGGATGCTTGCATGGAAGCCCTGGCCCAAGTCGCGGAAGCAATCTCACTCACCCGCAGAAAAACCGAGAAGATACGCCTGATGGCGGAGTATTTCGCCCAAGTCCCGGTGGAGGTCGCCGCCCAATCGGCCCTGTATCTTTCGGGAAAGACATTCCCGGCCTATTCCGAGACGACGCTCAATGTCGGGGGGGCGCTGCTATGGCGCGCGGTGGAGGCCATCTCTCATGCCTCCCCGGAGCAGCTGTCCGCTGCCTACCGCCGCTACGGGGACCTGGGCAGCGCCGCTTATGATTTGCTGCAACCTACCGCCTCCGGAAGATCACAGATTTCCGTCGCTGAATTTACCGCCAAACTCAACGAGATTGCCGCCACCAGAGGCCCGGCGGGGAAGCTGGCGGCGATCACCCAGCTGCTCCTGCGCGCCACCCCCATGGAGGCCAAATACATCATCAAGATCATGACCGGGGAGCTGCGAATCGGCTCCCGGGAAAGCCTGGTGGAAGCGGCCACCGGCAAGGCATTTGGGGCCACCGAGGACGAAGTGCGGCGCGCCAACATGCTGCTGGGCGACATCTCGGAGGCGCTGCGTCTGGCGGCCATGCATCGGCTGCCGAAGGCCCGCATGCGCATGTACCATCCCCTGGCCATGATGCTTGCCACCCCGGCGGAAAGCGCCCAAGAGGCCTTCACCTGTTTTGAGCACGCGCAGGTGGAGGACAAGTACGATGGCATTCGCGCCCAGGTCCACTGCGGCGGCAGGGATGCCGCAGGCCGGCCCAACCGCGTGCGCATCTTTTCACGCACCTACGACGATGTGACCGCTTCATTCCCCGAACTTGTCCCGAATGTAGATCGATTTCCTCAGCCGGTAATCCTGGATGGAGAGATTCTGGCCTGGCAGTGTTCGGAACAAGCCGAAGAGCCAGTCCAGGCTGGGTCCGCCGGGCGAGCGCTCCCCTTCTCCGCGCTGCAAAAGCGCCTGGGACGGAAAGAAGTCACGCCGGAGATGATCACCCATGTACCTGTCGCGTACATGGCCTTTGACGTTTTATATCTAGGGGAGGATTTGGTCATCGATCAGCCGCTTCGGCGCCGCCGGGCATTGCTGGAAGAGTTGTTCGCCAATCTGGATTTTTCTACTGTGGTATGCGCTTCTACACTCGAGGCCAATCCTCCCGCGCAGCTCCGCTTTGACCTCGATGGAGATCGTCCCGTCCCACCCCCTCATCGCATCCGCTCACAGGTACTGCTTGCTCCGGTGGAGCGCGCCGACTCGCCGGAGGAGATTGACCGTATATTTTCCGAGGCCCGCGCCCGAGGCAATGAAGGATTGATGATCAAGGACCTGGGTTCTCCCTACCTGCCGGGACGCCGCGGACAATGGTGGCTGAAGATGAAGCGGGAGTTGGCCACGCTGGATGTGGTGGTCACCGCAGCCGAATATGGCCACGGAAAACGCGCGTCCTGGTTGAGCGATTACACCTTCGCGGTCCGCAATACGGAAGGCGCCCTGGTGAATGTGGGCAAGGCCTATTCAGGGGTCACCGACGAAGAGATCAGGAGGCTCACGGAATGGTTCCAGTGGCACACGTTAGTGGACGAAGGATGGCGCAAGCTGGTGGAACCCAGGATCGTCCTGGAAGTGGCTTTCAATAATGTAATGATCTCCGACCGCCACGAAAGTGGATACGCGCTGCGCTTTCCCCGCATCGTGCGCATCCGCTGGGACAAGCCCCCCGAGGAAATCGACACCGTGGAAGAAGTGCAAAGGATCCATGAAGCGGAGCTGGTGAGGATGAAGCACTCACCGGCGCGCTGAAAGAAGCGAATTTGTTTTGAACGCCGTTGCAGCAACTTTCAACGATGCGTAACAGGGCCTGACTTTCAGTCAGGCCGCTCGCCGCAAATAAGAGGTCTGGCCTCAGCCGCTGCGTTATAACGGCAATTGATTCTGAAAAGGTCGCTCCGCGGAGCTACGCTCCCGCCTTCGGCAGAGCGGTACAATTTTTAAATCGAATTTTTTCAGCAGGGTTAAAACCCTTGCCCTGTTACGTGTCGCCAGTGATGGAAGCTACGATGCTTCTTCCATGAACTCTCCACGTTCGGCCTTCGCGGCAGCGACGATTTTTTCCTGCTGCGCCGCGGGCACGACATCATAATGCGCCATCTCCATATGGAAGCTGCCCCGGCCCTGCGTCATCGAGATCAAATCGGCCCCGTAGGTAAGCATCTCGGCCATGGGGGCCTCGGCCTTCACCACGGTGTTTCCGCCCTTGTTGTCCATGCCCTGAATGCGCCCTCGCCTGGAGTTCAGGTCGCCCATAATCGCGCCGGCAAATTCATCGGGGATGGTGATCTCCACATGCATGATCGGTTCCAGCAGCGTGGGCTTGGCCTGCTCCATGGCCTTGCGGAATGCGATGCGGCCGGCCATCTTGAATGAGAGCTCGTTGGAATCCACATCGTGGTAGGAGCCGTCGTAGAGAATCACCTTGAAATCCACCACCGGATAACCGGCAAGGTAGCCCCGCTCGGCGGCTTCCACAACGCCCTTCTCCACCGCCGGAATAAAATTCTTAGGGATCGCCCCGCCGAAGATTTCATTTGCGAACTCAAATCCCGCGCCCCGCGGCAGCGGCTCCATTTGAATTTTGCAATCGCCATACTGTCCGTGACCGCCAGACTGCTTCTTATGCCGGCCCTGGACGTCGGCCCTTCCCCGAATCGTCTCCCGATACGGGACCTTGGGGGCCTTGAGGTTCACTTCGGTGTGATAACGCTTCTTCAGCTTGGTGACGATGATCTCGATATGCTGCTGGCCGGTCCCCGAGATGAGAAATTCCTTGGTCTGGGGATCGCGGAAGAAACGCACCATCTGGTCCTCTTCCATCAATCTGTGCAAGCCGCTGCCCAGCTTATCTTCATCGGCGCGCGTCTTGGGTTCGATGGCAAAGGTGATCGCAGGCTCCGGCAGGGAAACACTGCGGAAACGGACCGGATGCGCTTTGTCGCCCAGAGAATCGCCCGTCAACGTTCCCCTCAGCTTGGCCACCGCGCCAATGTCCCCGGCGTGCAATTCCGGGACCTCGACCGCGGTTTTCCCCTGCATGATCGAAAGATGGGCAAACTTCTCCGCGGCATTGCGGGTAAAGTTCTGGACCGTGGCATCGGTCTTGAGGCAGCCGGAAAAAACCTTGAAGAAGGAGATGTGCCCGGCGAATGGGTCGGAGATGGTTTTGAACACATAGAGCGAAAGCGGCTCCTGGTCAGAGACCCTGACCACCGGCTCTCCGCTACTTGCGCCATTGTTGGAGCTACCCCCGGCAGCCGCGGCCTGCGCCGCCTCCACCGGAACGGAGACCCGCTCCACCGCCGTGGGAGCATAGGTCGCAAGAAAATCGAGCAGGCGATCGGTCCCGATATTGCCCAGCGCCGAGGCAAAGAGGGTTGGAAAAATCCGGTCTTCGCGAATGGCTTCATGCAGCGCGCCAACCAGATGGTCTTCCGGAATCGTGCCCTTCTCGAAAAATTCCTCCATCAGCTCGTCTTTGCCTTCGGCCACCAATTCCACCAGCGCCTCATGCGCGGCCTTTGCCGCTTCCGCCATCTCCGCCGGAATGGGGACCTCCTTGCCCTTGCCATCGCCTCCCAGCGCATAGGTATAGGCCTTCATGGTGATCAGGTCCACGACCCCCTGCAGGTTCTTTTCGCCGCCGATG
>CAYTQA010000101.1:0-9663 GCA_964439495.1 uncultured Terriglobales bacterium
AACGACCAGCCGGTAAAAACCACCGCGGCCCTCACCAAAAATCTTTATCGCGCGGGAATCTGGTCCAAGGTCACCTACACGCTTCAAAGGAGCGGCATCCAGCTTGAGGTCCCTCTTATTACGGTACCGGTGGACCGTTCGTTAAATATCGGGTTGCGGTTGATCGCGCTGATCTATTTAGGGATCGGAATGTATGTTCTCTTCCGCCGCTGGTCAGCGCCGAAATCAACGCACTTCTACGTCTTCTGCCTGACGTCGTTCGTGCTATATGCCTTCAAGTACACGGGCAAATTAAATCTTTTTGACGAGATCATTTTCTGGTCGAGCGTGAGCGCCGGCATTCTGCAACCGGCGCTGTTCCTGCACTTCGCCCTCACCTTCCCGGAAAAGAAGGGCTTCGTCCGGAACCATCACCTGTGGCTGGTGCCGCTGGTATACCTGCCGGGAGCGGTCCTGCTTGGCCTGTATGTCTCCATGATCGAGTTTTTCGCGCCCAGTGAACGCTTGCGCTGGAACCTGGACCGCGCAGGGATGATCTACATGACCGTCCTCATCGCGATCGCCGCCTGGGTGCTGTTCGAGAGTTATCGCAAGGCAGATAACCCCATCCTGAGACAGCAGATGAAGTGGATCACGCGCGGAACGGTGCTCGCCATCACTCCGTATGCCGTCTTTTATGTGATCCCATACCTGCAGGGCGTAGAGCCCAGCACGGCGATGAAGATTTCCGTGCTCTCGCTGATCTTCCTGCCTCTCACTTTGGGGTATGCAATCGTCCGCTACCGCTTGATGGACGTTGACCTGATCTTCAAGCGGGGCATGGCGCACACCCTGGCTACAGCGATCCTGACCGCGCTCAATCTGCTGGTGATCGGCTTCATCGCGGAGAAGGTCCATACCAGCCTGCCCAACGCCGGAGAATGGGGACTCATCGCGGCGGTGGTGATTACCGCCCTGCTGTTCGATCCCATCAAGCGCTGGATCCAGGAAAAGCTGGACAGGGCTTTTTACCAGAAACGCTATGACTATCGCCGCACCCTGATCGAATTTGGCCGCGACCTGAACTCCGAGACGGACTTGCGGGCCATGCTCTCGGCGGTTGTGGACCGGCTCTCGCATACCTTGCTGGTGGACCGTTTGGCGATCTTCCTGGCCACCGACACGGCGGAGAAGTTTGTCCTGGTGAAATCGTTCGGCGTCGCCTCCACCGGAAACCTCGATCTGGGATTTCTGGCGCAGGAAAAGCGTCCTTCCGGCGCGGGACATTTATTTCTGGAAAACACGCGCCATGTGCAATGGGCGCTCCCTTCGGAACAGGCGGCCATCCGGCAACTGGACCTGAACTATTACATCCCCTGCGACGCGCAAAACCGCACCATCGCGGTCCTGGGGCTGGGGAAGACCATCGAAGGCGATTTTCTTTCTAGTGAAGATGTCCAACTGCTGGAGACGCTCTCCGGTTATATCGGCATCGCCATCCAGAATGCGCGGCTTTATGCCTCGTTGGAGCAAAAAGTAGCGCAATATGAGCGGCTGAAGGACTTCAACGAAAACATTGTGGAATCGATCAGCGTGGGAGTGATGGCGGTGGACCTGGCGGACCGCATCGAATCCTGGAATTCCCAAATGGAAGTGATGTATGCCCGGGTGCGCGCGCAGGCGATCGGACGTCCGCTGGACGAAATTTTTCCTGCCGCCTTTATGGAAGAGTTCTATCGCGTGCGGCAAACGCCGGGCATTCACAATCTTTACAAGTTTCGCCTGGGCACCGGGGCGGGAGAGATGCGGGTGGCCAATATCGCGATCGCGCCTCTGGTCAACCGCAACTTCGATGTTGTGGGACGCCTGATCATCGTGGATGACATTACCGAACGCATCGAACTGGAATCGCAACTCAGCCAGGCGGAGAAGATGTCGTCCATAGGATTACTGGCGGCGGGGGTCGCCCATGAGGTGAACACCCCGCTGGCGGTCATTTCATCCTATACGCAGGTCCTCTCCAAACAATTGCAGAAGCAGTTGCGGAACGATGAAAAGCTCAACGGCTTGCTCGAAAAGATCACCCGGCAGACCTTCCGTGCCTCTGAGATCGTCAATAACCTGCTGAACTTCTCCCGCACCAGCGGCGCCGAATTCGGAGACGTGGATTTGAACCAGGTCATCGCCGATACACTCTCCCTGCTGGAACACCAGTTCAAGATGACGAAGATATCGGTGGAGCGCGATTTGCAGAAGGCGCTGCCGCCCATCCATGGCAACTCCGGAAAGCTGCAGCAGGTCTTCCTGAACCTTTTTTTGAATTCGAAGGATGCGATGCCCAATGGCGGCACACTCAAAATCATGACCGTTAATGGCGATGGGGTGAACGTCTCAGTCAGCGATACCGGCTCGGGGATCGCCCAGGAGCACATTCAGCGCATCTATGATCCATTCTTTACCACCAAAGCCAGCGCGCGCGAAGGACAGCATCGCGGTACCGGCCTCGGTCTTTCGGTAACCTACGGCATCATTCAGGAACATGCCGGAAAAATTACCGTCGAGAGTAAAACCGGAGCTGGCACCACCTTCCATCTCCAATTCCCGATGATCAGGAAAGCAGTCAATGTCTGATACAGCCGTTCTCGCACGCCAAAAAGTCGAATCCTCCGCCTCTCTCGGCAACATTTTGATCGTGGATGACGAAATGGCCATCCGCGAATCGCTGCAGACGATCCTGGAGATGGAAGGCTACAACGTTGAGACCGCCGAACGCGGCGAGGAAGGCCTGGCCCGCCTGGGCGCCAGCGCCATCGATCTGGTGCTTCTGGATTTTGCCCTGCCCGACCGCAATGGGCTGGAAGTACTGGAGGAGATCCGCGAGCGCGCCCCCAATCTTCCGGTCATCATGATTACAGCCTATGGCACGGTGGAAAATGCCGTACGCGCGATCCGCGGCGGGGCCACGAATTTCATCCAGAAACCCTGGGACAATGAAAAGCTTCTGGCCGACGTGCGCTCCTGCATCGCCCGCGGACGGGCGGAAGAAGAAAACATCCAGCTCAAACGCGCCCTCAAGCAGCGCTACAGCTTTGAGAACATCGTCGGCAAGAGCGACTGTATGCTGCGCATCTTCGACCTGGTCAATCAGGTAGCGCCGAGCCGTTCCACGGTGCTGATCCAGGGCGAAAGCGGGACCGGCAAGGAATTGATTGCCAAGGCCATTCACGCGCATTCTCCACGCAAGGACCGTCCATTCGTCCCCATTAATACCGGCTCCACGCCGGCGGACTTGCTGGAATCCACGCTCTTCGGGCACGTAAAAGGCGCATTTACCAGCGCAATCAATTCCAAAAAAGGGCTTTTCGAGGTCGCCGACCGGGGGACGCTTTTCCTTGACGAGATCGGGACCATGAGCATGGAGACGCAGGCCAAGATCCTGCGCGTCCTGCAGGACCGCCGTTTTATGTATCTTGGGGGCGTGCAGGAGATCCAGGTGGATGTCCGCATCATTGCCGCGACCAACATCGACCTTCGTCAACTGGTGAAAGAAGGCAAATTCCGCGAGGACCTCTACTACCGCCTGAATGTAATCACCGTGGATATGCCGCCGCTGCGCAACCGGACGGAAGACATCCCGCTGCTGGTGCAGCATTTCCTGAAGCGGTTTACGCAGGAGAATGGACTCCCGCCGCGCCAGATCAACTCAGAGGCCTTGCGCGCGCTAATGAACCACGCCTGGCCCGGCAATGTGCGCGAACTGGAAAATGTGATCGAACGGGCCGTGGTCCTCTCTTCCGGACCTGCCATCGGCGTGGAACTCCTTCCCGACCATCTGATCGGGCGGAGTTCGGCGAACTTCATGTTTGAACAGCGCCCCAACTCCTCCCTCTTTGAAATTGTCGAGGATTGCGAGCGGCGCATCATCATTGACATGCTGGAGAAATGCGGCTGGAACCAGACCGAAGCGGCGGAAAAATTCCATATCCCGCTTTCCACCCTGAACCAGAAGATCAAACGGCTCAATATCGAAATTCGTAAACGCGGTCGCGAACTGGCGTAGCTCTCACCGGCGCATGGTACACTGCGAAATCGAGTGGTGAGCAGTTGGGAAGCCGCGCCGGAATAGACTGACGAATGCCATTTACTTCGCCCGCAGATTACGCCAAGGACAAAATCGGAGCTATCCAGGATTATGCCCTTCTCGCTGGCAACTCGGTTGTGAACCTTTTCCGCAGCCCCCGGTATCCTGCGGACATGCTGCAGCAGGCGGACCTGATCGGGGTAGGCTCGCTTCCCATCGTGGTGCTGACCGGACTTTTCACCGGCGTGGTGCTGGCCTTAAACACCTCAGCGGCCCTCCAACAATTCGGCTCGGTTTCATTGACCGGGCAACTGGTCTCGCTCTCGATGGTCCGTGAACTTGGGCCCGTGCTCACCAGCCTGATGGTGGCGGGGCGCAATGCCTCCGGCATGGCCAGCGAGCTCGGGTCCATGAAGGTGACCGAGCAGATTGACGCGATGCGGGCCCTCGGCACCGATCCCATGAAAAAGCTGGTCACCCCACGCATGATCGCCACCGTGGTCATGCTTTTCTTTCTGACCATCATCTCAGACCTTATGGGGCTGACCGGGGCCTTCATCATCTCCATCCTCTTGCTCGGCCTGAATCCACAGCAGTACTGGACTTCGGCCTACCAGAATCTGGGCTTTCAGGACGTCTTCATGGGGATGGCAAAGCCCTTCTTCTTCGGCTTTCTGATCGCCACCGTCGGTTGTTATTACGGCATGTCCACCAAGGGCGGGACCCAGGGGGTGGGCCGCTCCACTACTCAGGCGGTGGTGGCGGCCTCCGTCCTGATCCTCTTCGTGGATGTTTTGATCACCCGCTTCCTGATGGTTGTGCTTGGCACGCGGTCTATCTAATGTCGGAGCGAGACCCCAATTCTTCCTCCTCAAACGGAGCTTCCTCGCCGCGGCTTTCCGAAGAAGTGGTAATCCGCTTCGAGGATGTCGTGCTTTACTTCGATCAACTTCAGCTTCTAAATGGAATTTCGTTCGAATTACATCGCGGGGAAACCAAGGTGCTCTTTGGCGTGGCCGGTTCGGGAAAAAGCACAATCCTTAAACTCGCTTTGGGACTGCTTCAACCCGACGAAGGACGCATCTTCGTGCTGGGCGAAGAGGTGACGGCGATGAGCGAGCAGGAGCTCTTTGAATTGCGGAGCAGAGTTGGAATCGTCTTTCAGGAAAGCGCCCTCTTCGATTCGATGACGGTGGGCGAGAATGTCGCCTACCGGTTGCTCGAAGAGCACTATCCTCCGGAAGAAATCTCGGAGCGAGTGGCCGAAGTGTTGCGCTTCGTCGAGCTCGAAGACACAGCGCAGAAGCTTCCGGCGGAGCTTTCCGGGGGAATGCGCCGGCGCGTCGCTATTGCCCGCGCGATCGTCACGCGGCCGGAGATCATCCTCTACGACTCCCCCACTGGCGGCCTGGACCCCATCACCTCAACCACCATCGTGGAATTGATCGTAAAGCAAAGGGACGTCTACAATACCTCCGCCCTCATGGTCACACATCGGCTGCAGGACGCATTTGTCATGGCCACGCATCGCTTTGCTCGGGCAAGAAATGAATTAGTGCCTCTGCCCAAAGGACAAACCAACGAAACCACTTCTTTTCTTATCCTGCGCGATGGCAAGGTGATCTTTGACGGAGACGCCGTCTCACTTCGCGAAACCCAGGATGATTACATCAAAAAATATATCTCTTGAAGCAGCCCCTGGCTGCGTGGTGGGATTATTTAAGGATCGCTGCATTTAGGGTGGCGAGACCTTAAATTTCCTTAATGTTCCAGGCGTGCTCCATCTTGAGTTACCGAAGTGGCGAATACGAAAGACTTTCGTTGACCCGGCGATAAGTCCTGGCCCAGCATTACTTCACGCATATTTAGCGCCGATTCCAATCCCGCAGTCGGGGCGAAGAGCGCCAAGGCCCCAAGCGCGTTAGGAACAAAGTAAATCTGCTGAATGAAACATTCCAGAAAAAATGGCATGTCCATGAACCCACCGCGGTGGACAAGAAAATTTCGCATTGGGGCGCCTGGATTATGGGCCGCGATTTGCCTCAGCGGAATCATTTTGTCCCTCACTGCCTGCAGGCATGCGGACGATCAGCATTCGGCGGCTTCCACCATTCTCAGCATGAAAAAGTTGCAGGGAAGCGGGCCGGTGCGGCTGCGGGCGGTAGTCACGTATTACGATCCTGACCGGCACGAGCTCTATATTCAGGACCCCACCGACGCTTTCCATTTACATACAACTCAGAAAAGCTTCGAGATTAAAACCGGGGACAGCGTGGAAGTCACCGGCGCCTTCGAGGCGGCCAGTCAGCAGATACATAATTTACAGCTCAGCGCGATCGGGCACGTGGACATGCCGCTCCCCATTCAGTCGCACATGGACGAAATGGAGAAGGGGGCCTACTACAACCAATGGGTGGACATCAATGGGGTTGTAATGTCCACGGGTATGGAGGACGGCCGGCTTACGATTCATCTCCAAAGCGAGAATATCGGCATTAAAATACGCGTGCTCGAGCATGGGAATGACATGCTGAAATCGCTGATCGATTCGCACGTTCAAATCAATGGGGTATGCGCGCCGAATCTCGACGTGAACGGAAGGATCACCGGGCCGGAGTTGTTAGTGGCTTACCCTGAATTCATTCAGAAATACTCTTCCGCCGTCGATCCATTTTCTCTTCCGATCACCTCCATCAAGAAGCTGGCCAGATTGGATCTCTCTTCCCTGACCCACCGCGTCCGGGTAAAAGGACGTTTCCTGGGGCAAACAAACAATGGCGACTGGCGGGTCGCCGCCGCCATTGGGGAAAACACGTTTCTTGTTCGAACGAATGAAAGCGCTCCCGAAACAAATGAGCCGATCGATGTGGCTGGATATCCCACACGAGAGGAGTCCGGCATCGTTCTTATCGACTCCCTGGTCCATAAAGGAGCGGAACAGTCGGCTTCCACGGGACCCCGCATCAGGCTACTTACCACCATCAAGCAGATACGAGAGCTTCGGCCCTCGGAAGCAAAACGGGCATATCCGGTCCATGTGCAAGCCACGGTCACGTACTATGATCCGACCTGGCAGCTTTTATTCATCCACGGCCCAACCGACAGCACCTTCGTTGAAATTCAGCATGAGTACCAGCCGTTGCGGCCCGGAGACGTGGTTTCAGTGGATGGGGTGACCAGTCCGGGAGGGTTCGCTCCGGATATCGCTCAACCGGTGATTAAATTCATAAGGCACGGAACTCTGCCGGAGCCCGACTTGCCGACCACGGACGACCTCAGGCTGGGAAGCGAGGACAGCCGCTGGATCAAGATCACAGGAGTAGTTCACTCCGTCGATGTTCAATCCGACCGTACTTTTTTCACGCTGGTAAAAAATAATACTTTGATGCAGGTGCAAGTACCGGTCCCAAATGCCTTCCCTCATCCGGAAAGGTTGGTGGACAGCGAAGTCGAGGTTGAAGGCGTTTCCGGTACCCTGGTCAACGCCAAAATGCAGCTCACCGGTCTGACCCTGGACGTTCCCAATGCGAGCTTCGTCAAGGTCCGTCACCCTGGCATCGAGGACCCGTTTTCCCTGCCGGTCAGGTCCTCGGATTCTTTTCTACGTTCGTGGGCGGAAAGCTTCTCTCTCCACCGTATTCGCATTCAGGGCACGGTTACGCTTCAAGTCCTGAACGGCCCACTTTATATAAAGGACCAGGCCGGGAATACCGCCGTTCGCCTTACCCACGAGCAGAAGTTCGTGCCTGGAGACCAGGTGGACGTAGTGGGATTTCTCGCTATTGAGGATGCCGAGCCCATGCTTGTGGACAGCATCGTCAAAAGCCGCGGGACGAGGGTACCGCCGGTCTCGCTGGGAGTCGATCCAGAGCAGATCTTAAAAGGCAACTACGATTCCGAACTGGTTTCGGTAGAAGCGACTCTACTCAGCCAGACCGGGTCCCCGGAAGAAAAAGTCCTGATTTTGCAATCAAGAGACCAGACTTTTAACGCCTCGCTTTCTTCCCCGCAAGCCGAACATGCATTCTCTGATGTCCGAGGCGGCAGCGTGGTGCGGGTCACGGGCGTGGCATCGGTGCAATTCGATAAGAGTACGGTCCCGTTTACCCCCCGCTCTTTCCGCATCCTGTTGCGCTCTCCCCAGGACCTGGTTGTGATTCACAACGCTCCCTGGTGGACCACCCGCTATACCGTCATTTCTCTGCTTTTCCTCCTCAGCGTCATCATTCGGGGCGTGATCTGGCTGAGGGTCCTGAGGAAGCGGGTCAAGTCGCAGACCCACACCCTGCGCCAGCAGCTTGAGAGAGAAGAGGCATTACAGCAGGAGTACAGAGAGTTGTTCGAGAACGCCAACGATATTATTTATACTCACGATCTCGAAGGAAACTTCACCTCCATCAACAAGGCTGGCGAGCGCCTCACCGGATGCACCAGAAATAAAATCCTGCGGATGAACATCTCTTCGCTGCTCACCCCCGCCTCAATTGAAAAAATGACTCCGGCAGAGAAGGAACTGCGAGAGGTATGCGAAATCGAAATTATGGCAAAAGATGGGGCCATCGTTCCGCTCGAAGTCAGCCGCCGTCCAATCCGGCAGAATGGCGTCATAACCGGCATCCAGACAATTGCGCGCGAGATCACAGAGAGGAAGAAGGCGGAAGCGGCCTTGTTGAAGGCCAAAGCGGTGGCGGAAGATGCCAATCGCGCCAAGAGCGGCTTCCTGGCCAATATGAGCCATGAAATACGCACGCCTTTGAATGGAATTATCGGCATGACGGAGCTGGCGCTGGAAACCAGCCTGACTGCGGAGCAGCGTGAGTTTATTTTGACAGTGCGGGATTCGGCTGATTCCCTGCTGGCAATCATCAACGACATCCTGGATTTTTCCAAGATCGAAGCCGGCCGTCTTGAACTGGACATGATACCGTTTAATGTTGTCGAAATCATCGAGGGCACAACCCGCGCCCTGGCGCTTCGCGCCCACCAAAAGAAACTGGAACTCGTCCACGATATCGACAATCTTGTCCCGGAGTCCTTGGTGGGCGATCCTCTTCGCCTGCGCCAGATCCTGATGAACCTGGTTGGCAACGCGATAAAATTCACCGACCAGGGAGAAGTGGTGGTCCATCTAAAGCCAGTGCATTCCGAAGAAGGTCATACCATTCTGCACTTCTGCATCAGGGATACCGGAATCGGAATCGTCCCGGAAAAGCAGGAGCTGATCTTCGAGGCTTTTTCCCAGGCCGATATTTCGACGACCCGCAAATATGGCGGGACAGGGCTCGGACTCACCATCACTTCCAAGCTGCTTGAGGCCATGCATGGCCGAATGTGGGTGGACAGCGAACCCGGCTGCGGCACAACATTCCATTTTGTAATCCCCTTTGGCAATGCCGAGGGGGCAGCCGGCAGCGATTCTGCCCGGCAGGGTCCCGAATTGGCGGGAATAGGAGTGCTGATCGTCGATGATAGCGCCACGAATCGCCGCATTCTGGAGCGGATGACGAAGAAATGGGGAATGACGCCCACCTGCACGGATTCAGGCAAAGCTGCCCTGGAGCTTCTGGAAAAAGCGAAAATCAATGACCAGCCATTCGGGCTGG
>CAYTQA010000102.1:0-9629 GCA_964439495.1 uncultured Terriglobales bacterium
CTCGGTCGAGTATTTCAAGATCCCCCGCGACGTGCTTACCATCTGCGTGGGCAAGTCCACCTACGCGCGCTGCGGGATCATCGTGAATGTGACCCCATTTGAGCCGGAGTGGGAGGGCTTCGTCACCCTGGAGATCTCGAACACCACCCCCTTGCCGGCCAAGGTATATGCCAATGAAGGTCTTTGCCAGATCCTCTTTTTCCAGTCGGACGAGCCGTGCGAAACCAGCTATGCCGACCGCAAGGGCAAATACCAGTCGCAAAAGGGAATTGTGCTGCCCAAGCTGTAATGAAGACAATTCGGCTCTCAATTCGCGCGGATGAGGCGAGCGAAGGGCATCCGGCCATCACCCAGGCGGCGGAGATACTGAAGCGCGGCGGTCTGGTGGCCATCCCCACCGAGACGGTTTACGGCCTGGCCGCCAACGCCCTCAGCGCCACCGCCGTGGAGCGAATCTTTGCGGCCAAAGATCGGCCATCGTGGGACCCGCTGATCGTGCACATCGCCTCACGAGAGATGTTGCCGATGATTACCAGCTCGTTCCCTGAACCATCGCGAAGGCTGGCCGACCGCTTCTGGCCCGGCCCGCTCACGCTGCTTATGCCGCGCTCGGAAAAGCTGCCCCTGGCGGTCACCGCCGGGCGTCCCGAGGTCGCGGTGCGCATGCCGGCCCATCCGGTCGCGGCGCTCCTGGTCCGCGTATGTGGCCTGCCGCTGGCCGCGCCCAGCGCCAACCTCTTTGGGCATACCAGCCCCACCAGCGCGGAACACGTTCTGCGCGATCTGGACGGCCGCATCGATGCCGTGCTCGATGCCGGGGAGACCAGGATTGGGGTGGAGTCCACGGTGCTCAATGTGCTGCGCGACCCGCCTCTGCTGCTGCGTCCTGGCGGGATCACGCGTGAGCAGCTTGAAGAGGTCTTGGGCAAAATCGAGGTATATCGCGCGCCTGAAGGCCACGCCCCGGAGGCATTGGCTTCTCCCGGCCTGTCTGCGCGGCATTATGCGCCCCAGGCAAAGCTGATTTTAGTGGAAGGCAGCGAGGTGGCCTTTCAGCAGGAGTTGAGGCTGCGCGTGCAATATGCCAGGGACACCGGCGAGTATGTCGGCGCAATGGCCCCGGAAGGATGGATCTCCCCCGAGCTGATCGCGGGCGGAGGACTGGTGCTCTACGATTGGGGACCGTGGCGCAACTGGAACATTCTTGCGCAAAGGCTTTTTGCCGGGATCCGCTATCTGGATAAACCCGGAGTTTCCGTCCTGGTGTGCCCGCTGCCGGAAGAACAAGGGCTTGGCCAGGCGTTACGCGACCGCTTGTTAAAAGCGGCAAGGTAATTCAAGGTTGCGGCGGAAGAATTTTTATTCCAAAGAGTCTTTTATTCAGGGATGGACAGGGCGTGAAACCGAAGACCTAGCGGCGGGAGTTTTCCCCAGCCTTATACATGTAGCGGATGTTGCATTTATAGATCAGGATGTTTGGCTGGCCGCTGCGATTTACCTTGATGCAGTTGCGGTCGTACCACTCGATCCAGCCGTGAATCTCTTCGCCATCCTTCATCACCAGGACCATGGGAGTCCGGGACTGCATCTGCTTCTGGTAGTAAAAACTTTCGGCGTGGGTCTGTTCCACGGGCGTGGCCTTCCGGTTAAGGACGGTGCGTTCGCCCGAACGCTCTCCGCCGTTGCGCTCGCGGCGCTCGGCCCCATTTTCACGCTCCGAAGATGTCGAAGAAGGAAGATGCGCGCGATTCAACGATGGGCGGATCAGCTTGCGGTTAATGAACCCATCCAGCTCATCGGCGCGTGATTCCGCCGGGGCTGGTTGCGCCTCCGGGGTGGCGGGCTCGGGCGCGCGCCGTGCCGCCGTGGATTCCATTCCATCTTTCATGACTCGTGTGCTCCGAGGACCCAATCATCCGAAGCAAAAGGCAAATCTACGGCCCAAAGGGTAATGCGAGCCATGGGGGAAGTGGGCCGACAAAGATTGCGCAGCGATTTCGGTCAGTGAGAACTCTGAATGTGTTTCTCTCTAATTGAGTTGCCTAGAACGTATCACAGTGGCAGAGCGGGAATCAATTTTTCTTGCCCTCGCCATCTGCCGATGGTAACTAAACCGGCCCGGCAAAAGGCCTTTACCGCGTCTCTAATGCCGTGGCGTAGGCGTCGAGGGATAGCGAGCGCAACAGGTTGCGCCTCATGCCGGATTCAACCTGCGCCAGTCCGGCGGCGGCGGCCTGGATCCATTCAAACGAAACCTGCGAGGCGATCTTGCCCAGCTCCGAATGGATATCGAGATTGCGCGCCAGCCCTTCCACCCCGGATTTGAGCAGCAGCAGGTCCTCCAGCAGGGAGTACAGGGTGCGGATGAGATGGTCGGTCTTCTCCTTGCCTTCGGCGCCGGAGCGGTAGGTATCGGTCATCTTGAAAAGCATGGAGTGGTCCGCGCCTTCCACCGCCGAACGCAACAGGGTAAGCGCATCATTGCGGGCGGCTATATAAGCCTTTAAATCCAGGGTCTGCGCCCGGCCTATCGCGCCTTCCGCTACCCGGGCCGCCAGCTTCCGCTCGCGGACATTTAAATCCGGACGGCTGCTCGCCAGATAAGACTCCACTTCCTCATTTGGCAGCGCTGACAGGGTGAGCGTGATGCAGCGGGAGCGGATGGTGGGCAGCAGCTCTCCGGGGTTCGTGGTCAGCAGGATGATGCTGGCGTATTCCGGCGGCTCTTCGAGGATCTTCAGCAGCGAATTGGCCGCCTCTTTCATGAAGGAGGATTCGGTGAAGATGTAGACCTTGCGCCGGCCCTCCACTGGTTTGAAGTGGATGTTGGCAATCACCTGGCGCACCTGCCCGACCTTGATCAGCATCTGCGGCGGATCGGGAGGAACGATCATGACTTCAGGATGGGTCTGAATCATGATGCGGGTCTCTTTCTTGTCCACCTCGCGCAATGCCTCCCAGGCATCCACCGCCTCCTTGAAGCGTTCCGGCAGATTGTCGGCGGCGGCGATGCGAGTGCAGTTGACGCAGCGCCCGCAGAAATCCGGCAAGCCATCCGAGAGCGGGGCCTCCAGGCAATTCACCGCCTTGGCGCACATCTGGGCCAAAGTGTACTTTCCCGCCCCTTCGGGCCCGCTCAGAATCATCGACTGCGGAAAACGTCCGCGCGCCAGCATCTCGCGGATACGCCGCACCACGCCAGCGTTGCCATGAAAGTCGCTGAAGCCCATCAGGCCGTCCTCTCTTCCAGGACCATTTTCATCCCATACCGCGGGCGCAGGGTAATCAACGGCTGAGGCTCCACGCGCTGGCCAGGGGCCAGCCGCAGCCTCCATTGTTGCGCCAGGGTCGCCAGGATGAGAACGCCTTCCATCCAGGCAAAGGATTCCCCAATGCACTGCCTGGCGCCTCCGCCAAACGGGAAGTAGCTGAAGCGCGGGCGCCCCGTCCTGGCCTCGGGGGTGAAGCGCTGCGGATCGAAGCGCAGGGGCTCCGGGAAGTAGGCGGGATTGCGGTGCATGATGTATTGCAGCATCAGTACGGTGGTGCCCTGCGGCAGGTAGTACGGGCCGATCTCAACATCGGTGGCGGCCATGCGTCCCATTGCCCAGGCTGGGGGATAGAGGCGCATCGCCTCCGCTAAAACCATTTCGGTGTACTTCAATTGAGGCAGGTCCGCCATCTCCGGAAGGCGGCCCTGAAGCACGGAGTCAATTTCCTCGTGCAGCTTCCGCTCGGCCTCGGGGTTCTGCGAGAGCAGATACCAGGTCCAGGTAAGGGCATTGGCCATGGTCTCGTAGCCGGCCAGAAAAATGGTCATGATTTCGTCCCGCAACTGGCGGTCGGACATGGAGCTTCCATCTTCATAGCGGGCGGCAAGCAGCATCGAAAGCAGGTCGCCGCGGTCGGCGCCATCCGCCCGGTGCTGCTGGACCATGCGATACACGACCTGATCGAGCCGTGCGCGCGCCTTGCGGAAGCGGCTGATTCCGGGCAGCGGCCAGTATTGCAGGCCTTCGGCAAAGGGCAGCATGACCAGGAAATTGTAAAGCCCCATAATGGCGTTCACATTGGAGCTGATCTCGGCCACTTCGCGGGCCACATCGGTATCGAACAAAGTTTTGGCCACGATGCCCAGGGCCAGATGCATCATCTGGGTGGAGATATCGAGGGTCTGTCCCGGGACCCACTCCTGACGCAGCCGGAACGCGTGTTCCACCATGGTCTGGCCATAATGCGCGATGCGCTGGCGATGGAAAGCTGGCTGGGCGAGCGAGCGCTGAATCTTGTGGAACCTGCCCTCGCTGGTGATCAGCCCTTCTCCCACCAGCATCTTCATGCGCCGGACCGTCCGTTCCTTGACGAAGTTGTGGTTCTGCGTGACCAGCACTTCGCGAATGTAATCGGGATGATTAAGGAAGACGATGTGCCTTGCGCCGAGTCTGTAATGGGCGGCTTCGCCGTACTTCTCCGCGAGATAAGTGAACAGCGGAATAGGGTCGGTGGGATGAAATTGCCGAAAAAGATAAAACAACATGTTCCTCTCCAGGCCGGGAGGAAACACATAACGTCTTTTCCCCGCCGGCACGGGGCCGGGCGAGGGAACAAGGAATGGGGGCTGCCGCTGTGTGCTCATGGACTACTTATTCACACCGGCAGCGTGCGGCTGGACGGACGCGATCTCGGGAAATCGTTCTTCCAAGATGCGCATGATTTTCTTGTGGGTTGTATCCACCGTTCCGGACGCCGGAACTACCTTCACCCGCTGCGGGTCGCGTCTGGCGATCTGGGAAAAACCCTCCGCCACGCGCCGATGGAACTCCAGCCCCTCCTGCTCAAAGCGGTCTTCGTCCCGATGGTCGCGCTGCTGCTGGTTGCGATGGCGGGCCCGGTCGATGCTTGCTTCGAGCTCGGTTTGCAGCAGTATGGTCAAATCCGGCCACAGATCGCGGCAGAGTAGTTTGTGCATGGCCAGCACGGTTTCCGATCCCAGCCCGCGTCCATGTCCCTGGTAGGCCTCACTGGAGTCGGTGTAGCGGTCGCACAGGACATAGCTGCCCTGCTTGATTGCAGGCAGGATCACCTGCTCGATGTGCTGGGCGCGGTCGGAGAACATCAGGGCCATTTCGGCGAGGGGAGTCAGCCCGGAGGTGCGGGAGTCCAGCAGTATGGAGCGTATGCGCCCTCCGATGGGCGTGCCGCCGGGTTCGCGCGTGGTGACGACCTCAATCGCTCGACGGCGCAGGGCCTTGGCCAGCAGCGCCAGCTGCGTGCTCTTGCCGCAGCCGTCCGGCCCTTCGAAGGTGATAAAGCGGCCTGGGCGCGGGGTCATGACAAAATTCTAGCATCGGGCGGATTGGCCGTTCAGGAAATGCGTCCTCGGCAAACAGGGCTTTCCTATTTTTAAATCCCAATCGATAAATCTGGGATTATAGGATAAACTCAATGGCTTCAGGAGGTACTATGCGGCTGGGCGACGAAATCGACGATTATTGCTCGCGCTGCAAGCGCACCACCGACCACGCGATCGTGGTCAAAGCCGGGGACCAGGTACAGAAAGTGCGCTGCCGGACCTGCGATTTCGATCATACCTATCGCGGGAACAAAGGCGGCCGCAAGGAGATGTCCACGCAGGAGGCCTTCAATAAGGTACTGGCCAGCGTAACCGGCAGCAACCCCGCATTCAGCGAGCCCGCCCCAGCCAGAAAGCGGCGGAAGCCCTAGCACGGGCCGGCGCAAACTGTGCGATCGCGTTCCGTGGGATTGGGCGTTATGGGAATATCATGTCAGTAGTGGAAAAGGCCACGGAAGTTTCAGCGCAGCACCCCGACAATGATATTTCCATAAAAAAATCCTCAATATTGCATGGGCCGCTCGTCTTCGGCCTGCTTTCGGTTCTCGTCTATCTGGTTTCATTCCTAAAGACCCTCGTGGTCACGCGCTACTTCGGGACTGGCGCGGAGATGGACGCCTATGCCATGGCGGTCCTCGTTCCCAATCTGCTCGCCACTCTGCTGGCTGGAAGCTGCGCCGCTTCCCTCGTCCCAGTGCTTGCGCGAATTGAACAGAGCGGCAGGGGAGAACGGGTGGCGACTTTGCGCGCCGCCTATCTCATTTTTGTCGGGATTTGCGCCTGCGTTTCCCTCGGATTGTTTCTATTTGCGCGTCCAATCATGGGCCATCTGGCCACCGGCTTTGACGCGCAACGCCTCGATCTGGCGGTCAGGCTGCTTCGGCTGGCGGCGCCCTTCGTGGGTTTGTATGCCGCCTTTGCGTTTGCCTCGGCGGAGATGCTCTCCCGCAGGAAGTTTGCTATCGTGGCCGGCGCGCCGGTCATCATGCCCCTGGTTTCGCTGGCATTCCTGCTGGCGTTCAGGTCGCTCGGAGTCAGTGCTCTGGTGTGGGGCATGGTTTTTGGGACGGCCCTGCAGGCGCTCGCGTTTTCAATTCCGGTATGGAGCGGGCCCACAGGGCGATCTTCTTTTCGGCTTTGGACCCCTTCGGTCCAGGCCATGTTGACCGCGCACGCTCCCATGATTCTGGTCTCGCTCTTTGGGGTGACAAATTCTTTCGTGGACCAGGCGATGGCTGGATTTCTGCCGGTTGGCAATGTCAGCGCGCTCAATTACGCAAACACCATCAACGGATTCGTGGTGCAGGGGACGGCCATGGCCTTGAGTTGGGTGGCGTTGCCGGAGTTCTCCTCTCTGGCGGCGGGCGGGAACACCGCGGTCCTCAAAGACAATGCCCGGCGATGGATACGAGGCGCCCTGATGGTTGCTGCTCCGGTCGCGGCGCTCATCTTTATCGGAGGTAAATTTGCCGTCCGGCTGGTGCTGCAGCACGGCGCATTCAATGCCTATTCAACCCATCTGGTCTATCAAGCCTGGGCCGGGTATACGGTCGGATTGCTGCCGCTTTCGGTTGGGATCATCGGGGCGCGTCTTTTGAATGCCCTGCGTGAAAACAGTTTTCTTGCCAGGATGGGACTGGTGACCCTGGTGGTGAATGCCGGGCTGGATTTTGTCTTTATGCGCTACTGGGGAGGGCTCGGTATAGCTTTAAGCACCTCCATCGTCTATTGCATGACGACTCTCGTAATCTTCCGGTTTCTATATCTGAAGATTGGGTCCATTTTTAATAAAGAAATATGGATCTGCTTGGGGAAGGTGGCATTGGCCTGTGCCTTGGCCAGCATCCCTGCTCTTATGCACGTTGGCCGGGCGGATAGCGCAGCCAATTGGCTCTTCCGTAGCACGGTTTTTGTTGCGATTTTGCTTTTTCTTTATGCGCGTTTAAAGGTTGTTGGGAGTTTTCGAGGCATGTTGGCGAGCTTCCGCTGACGATCGAAGCATTCGTGCCATCGCCGGTCAGAAACTTGAGCGGACACGTAGATAAAAGCTCACTACCGGTGGTTCATCTTATGCTAGTCTATGCTGCCGGTTCTCCAATTTCACGACCACAGCTCGCCGGACCGTACCATCAGCGGCCGTGAATTGTTGAGCACCGGTCTCAATGTGATGCTGCCGCTCCCCAACAGTTCGGAACTGATCTTTGTTCAAGAGGCTTCTCATTGATCGCGATTGGCTGGGACAGAAATGGAACATAGGTTCGCATGGCGCGACCTTCTGTTCAAACAACGCCTCGGAGTTGATCCGGGTCCCAGGATCTCTAATGGCGCAGGCGCATATCGGCAAAGGCGAGAAACTGCTCCCAGTCAAAATCCGTGACCTCGTGTTTCCCTGTGCGGACATGAAATGCCATGGTGCGCAGGATGGGTTGATTGACCGCCGGCATCTGGTCTGTGCCGAGGTCCTGCGCGCCCAGGAGTCTGTACACCGGTCCCGCGGCGACAAGCGCCAGGAATTCGCCTTTGGGATCGGCCCACCGGTCATCTTCCGCTCCCGTCACATACACCGGACGAGGAGCCAGGAGCGCGATGAGTTCGTGGGTGTCCCCGGGAAGAAGATTGACGTTCGCGGCGTATTTCTTCAGGTTCTCGGCGAACCAGTAGGGAAACCGGTCAGTAAGATTTTTAATCGTCTCTCCGTAATTGCGGCGCGCCAGCGAGGCGCCGCCTTCGCCCGGACAGTTGGCGATCACCACGGCGAAGCGCCGATCGAGCGCGCCCGCCCAAAGCACCGTTTTGCCCAGGCGCGAGTGTCCCATGATGGCGACATGCCTGGAGTCGGGCTTGAAGAACAGCGGACGGATGCCATGCGCGAGGCCGCCATCGAAATCGGGCTCGATGTCCTCGTAATAGATGGTCGCGAAGGCGTATCCTCGCGCCAGTACCTTCTCGACGTTGAATCCTTTGTCCCGTCCGCGCGATTCCTCGCTGGCCTTCTCGGGTTGATGAGTTTTGTGGTCCCAGACCGTCGCGAGCTTGACTCCCGGATCGTTGACGACCGATTGGTTCCCCGAAAAATTCAGGCTCAAAATCAGCGGCACAGGCTTTCGCGCGCCAGCCGGAATGTAGAGCAGCAGATCTTCTTTTACGTGCTGGTCCTTGTCAGAGAAATAAATGGTGACCTGCTTGCGGATTGCCTTGCCGCCCAATGCGTCCCTGTCGAGATCAAAGACCGTGAACTTAAGGCGCTTCGTCGGCTGCGGGCTGCGGCCAAATACATTCTCCTGAAACAGCTCCAGAATCTCGCGACGGCGGCGCTCCCAGTCTTGAGGCGTGCGGACCCGCCCGCCATCATTGAAGACCCAGTGGATCGGGCAAGGTGTACGCCCCCACCTTCGATTCGTCATAGTTCGTTGAGGCGGGGGCCTGCGCCCGCGCGCCAACGCTCAAAAGAACGATCAGCAGTAGCAAATATGGCATTGTGATATACCCCGGAAACAGGAGATCGAAGCGGCGATTTCCAACTGACCGCGTGCTTATTGTCACTTATCAGTCGCGGCAAATTCCTGATAGGCCTTTTCGGCTTTGTCGGCGGAGGCCTCCTCCGAAAGGATCAGCACCCGATAACGGAATGTGACGCTCTGATGCGGAGCGAGCGAGAAGTTCAGCTCTTCTTTTCCATTGCTGAGCGCCTTCTGTCCCAGTGGATTGGCCGCGAACAGGCCATAGCCGCGCGCGTGCCAATAAGTCGGGAAACCCGGATTTTTCGGATGGTCGATGATAAGGATGCTTACCGGCTCTTTATCGATATGGCCGCTCAACTCGCACCAGCGCCCGCGCGTCCCCCAGACGGCGTCGCCACGTTTGCCTTCGCTGGTCAGATAATCGCCGGTAGCGACACTGTTGTCCATCTGCGCCACCTTCGTCTGCCGCCCGCTTGCATCGGTGAAGGTCCCGGACTTCTCACCCGGTAATTCCAGCGCACGGGTGACGCGCATCCCGAGCACGCCTTCTTTATCGTCCGGGAAGGTTACCTTGTGATCGAGCGTGGTGAGGGTGGTGATGCGATCGATGGCGCGCGTCTTCGGGCCATCGCGAAAGACGAAAAGCGTGTGCTCGTGGAGCATGGGCTTACTGTCCGGGCCCAGCCAGTCCGCTTCCACTTCGAGCTCACCCTGGCTGCGTCCGCTACGGGCCGCCACCATGCGGCGATGCACGATGGTGCCCATCTTGCCGCGGGCCTCGGGGGAGTAGGGCTTGGCGTGGACGAGGTGGATGC
>CAYTQA010000103.1:0-9627 GCA_964439495.1 uncultured Terriglobales bacterium
ATTTCGCGAGACCGAAGCCATGAAGGACGGCAGCGATGCCGTTGCCGACTGGCCCCTGCTCAATGCCATGCTCAATACCGCCAGCGGCGCCAGTTGGGTCTCGATTCACAACGGCGGCGGAGTTGGGATTGGATACTCGCAACATGCCGGACAGGTGACGGTCGCCGACGGAACGGAGCAGATGGCGCGCCGCATCGAACGCGTGCTCACCAACGATCCTGGCATCGGAATTGCCCGTCACGTGGACGCCGGGTATGATGAAGCCACCGAATTTGCCAAAGAGAGAAAGATCAAGGTCCCAATGATGGAGTCTCAGAGGAGCGAATCACATTAGCGCCTCGAGTCCAGCGCTCCTTTTGCTCAACATAAGGCAGCTGGTCACGCCTGCTCCCGCCGCGCGCGGCCCGCTCAGACGCGAGGCCATGCGCAAACTGCGCATCATTCAGGATGCCGCCGTATTGTGCGCCAACGGAAAAATCATGGATGTCGGCCCCAGGAATGAAGTCCTGGAGCGGGGATCTTCCCTGGTCCCCGATTCCGCTCCCGAGGTCTTCGATTGCCAGGGTGGAGTGGTGCTGCCGGGCTTTGTGGATTCCCACACCCATCCGGTTTTCATGATGCCCCGCCTGCTCGATTTCGAAAAGCGCATCTCCGGCGCGAGCTATGAAGATATTGCAGCGGCGGGAGGCGGCATACGCTCCAGCGTTGCCGGCGTGCGCTCTGCCAAGCTTGAGGACCTGGCCGAGCAGGTATTGTCGGCGTTGCAGCGCATGGCTGCCGATGGCAGCACCACCGTCGAATGCAAATCGGGCTATGGCCTTACCGTGGAGTCGGAGCTGCGCAGCCTGCGCGCCATCCGCGCCGCCGCCGGCAAATGGCCAGGGACGGTCGTTCCTACCCTGCTCGGGGCGCACGCGCTCCCACCCGAGATGAAGGATGCTCCCGAACGCTATATTGACGCCGTTTGCAATGAGATGCTCCCCCAGGTTGCGGAAGAGAAGCTGGCGGATTACGTGGACGTCTTCTGCGAGCGCGGCGCGTTTACGCTGGAGCAGACGGAGCACATATTCAAAGTCGCGGTCCGGCATGGCCTCGCGGTCCGGGCGCATGTCTGCCAATTTACTCCGGTGCAACTGGCGCGGCTGTCCCGCTTTTTTCCCGCTTCGCTGGACCACATGGACTGCGTCTCCGAAGAAGATATGAGCGCGCTCGCGAAAAGCGAAACCGTGGCCACGCTGCTTCCCGGCGCCTCCTATTTCCTGGGACATACCGCTTATCCGCCGGCGCGCAAATTGATCGATGCCGGCGTAGCTGTGGCCCTGGCCACGGACTACAATCCCGGCACCTCGCCGACCACCAGCATGCCCATGGTGCTCTCGCTGGCCTGCACGCAAATGAAGATGACGGTCGAGGAGGCGGTCTGCGCCGCGACCCTCAATGCGGCGCATGCGCTGCGCATGACCGAGCGCAAGGGCAGCATTGAAGCGGGGAAGGACGCCGACCTTGCCGTCTTCGATTGCAAGGAATACCGCGAGATCGCCTATTGGTTTGGTTCGAGCCGTTGTCGCGCTACCGTATTGGGCGGGCGCCTGGTGGAGCATCGCTCCGCCGCTGCGCCTGCGCTTGATTATTCCGAGTCCGTGAGGAGTTGACGATGAGACGCACTCTTTTCCATTGCATCATTCTTTTTATCTTCCCGCTCTGCGCGCTGGGCCAGCGATTGCCGCTGGGCGCGGTTCCCGTGCAATATCGGCTCACGTTTACCCCCGATTTTCAAACCCGCACCTTTACCGGGGAAGAGGTCATCACCATCCGGCTGATCAAGCCCACGAACTCCATCACCTTGAATGCGGCGGAGATCAAGTTCAATGCAGCCTCGGTTGAGGTAGGACGGACTTCAATTCCGGCCAAGGCATTCCTCGATGCTGACCGCGAAACCGCCAAGATCATTGCGAGCAGGCCGCTGCCTGCCGGTCTGGTGAAGCTGCATATCTCCTTTACCGGGGAGTTGAATGACAAGCTGCGCGGCTTCTACTTCAGCCAGAGCGGGGGACGCAAATATGCGGTGACGCAGTTTGAGCCGACCGATGCCCGCCGCGCCTTCCCCTGCTTCGATGAGCCGGACAGGAAGGCCACCTTCGATATCACCATCGTTGCCGACAAGACCGACACCGCGATCTCCAACAGCAAAATCGTCTCCGATGCTCCCGGTCCGGGGGAGAACAAACAGACGATCCATTTTGCGGTCACGCCGAAGATGTCTACTTATCTGGTGGCGATGCTGGTGGGCCAATTCGAATGCGCTGAGGGATCGGCGGATGGCATTCCCATTCGCGCCTGCGGCGTCCCTGGAAAGAAGCAGTTGGGCGGCTTTGCGGTCCAGGCGGCTGAATACTTCCTGCATTACTACGACAGCTACTTCGCGATGAAATATCCATGGAGCAAGCTGGACATGATCGCGCTGCCCGATTTCGAGGCGGGGGCGATGGAAAACATCGGCGCGATCACCTACCGCGAAGATGCGCTGCTCATCGACGAAAAACATGCCTCGCTGGCCGCTCAAAAGAGGGTCGCAATCGATATCGCGCATGAAATGGCGCACCAGTGGTTCGGCGATCTGGTCACCATGAAATGGTGGGACAATCTCTGGCTCAACGAAGGCTTCGCTACCTGGATGGAGAGCAAGCCGGTCGCTGAATGGAAGCCGGAATGGAAGCAGCCGCTGGACGATGTCTCGGCTACCGGCCGCACGCTGGAGCTCGACTCCCTGACGACCACCCGCCCGATCCGCTCCCGCGCCGACACGAACGACGAAATCAACGAGCAGTTTGACGGCATATCCTACGGCAAGGCCAACGCCGTGCTGCGCATGGTCGAATCGTATGTCACCCCGCGGGTCTTTCGCCAGGGAGTCAACAATTACCTGAAGGCGCACTCTTACGGCAATGCCACCGCCGAGGATTTTTGGGGCGCCATCACGAAGGTTTCCGGAAAGCCGGTCAACAAAGTAATGTCCAGCTTTGTCGTGCAGCCGGGCGTGCCCCTGATTTCAATCTTCCAGCACGGCGCCGAGGCAGGCCTGATGCAGGAACGCTTCTTCTCTGACCGCCAGTTGCTGGGCTCCGCGCGCGATCAGGTATGGACGATCCCGGTGTGTCTCAAGCAACTGCCGCCCGCCGGAACTCAAGTCGAATCGGCCGCGCCCGGGGGCGAGCAGAATGGGAAGTGCGTGCTGTTTACGGGAAAGCAGCAGACGGTGCCGCTGCCCGGCGGGTCGGGAACAGTCGTGCTCAATGCGGGCGCGCACGGCTATTACCGGAGCGACTATAGCGCGGAGAGCCGTAAAGCCATCGCGGTCGCAGCCGAGCATGCGCTCACTCCCGCGGAACGGATTTCGCTGCTCGACGATGAATGGGCGCTGGCCCGAGTAGGCCGTGAGTCGCTCGCCGAATACATGGATTTGCTGGAGGCATTGCGCGCCGACCGCGAGCCTGTTGTGGTGGAAAAGGTCCTCTCGGTCATCGAAGACATCAGGGATTCCCTGGTGGCGGAGAGTGAACAGCCGGCTTTCCGCGCCTGGGTGCGCGCTTACCTGCGGCCCATTTATGCCGACCTGAACAAGCCGAATGCGAGGCTGGGAGAGGAAGAACGCGAGCTGCGCGCCAACGTCTTCGGCGTGCTGGGAAGGAGCGGAGAAGATCCGGAGATCGTCGCGGAAGCGCGCCGGCTCACGGAGCAATATCTCCAGGACCCTGACTCCGTGGACAGCAATATGGCGGCAGAGGCCCCGCCCCTGGCCGCTGCTCATGGAGATGCGGCGCTCTTAGACCAATTTGTCCGGCAGCTCAAAAATGCAAAAACTCCCCAGCAATACACTCAAGTCCTCCATGCCATTCCCGCATTCAGCGATCCTGTTTTGGTCCGGCGCGTATTGGAGCTGGCCGTTTCCGGTCAGGTCCGAAACCAGGACAGCGCGGGTTTAATCATGAGGGTCATGGAACATCCGGCGGGAAAAAATATCGCCTGGGATTTTGTCCGCAGCCACTGGGACCAGGTGCTGGCCCAGACCACCGTCAGCAGCGGCGCCGCCATCGTCTCCGGAACGGCGAGCTTCTGCAGCGCCGATATGGCGGAGCAGGTAAGGCAATTTTTTTCCGTCAATAAAGTGCCCGCCGCCGAGAGAAGGCTCCGGCAAACCATCGAACGCATCAATGAATGCGCAGATTTTAAATCGCTTCAGCAACATAACCTGGCGAGTTGGCTTTCCAGCCACGCGCCCAGTCAGGCGGGACAATAGCCATGCAGTCGTTTATAGCCATGCAGCCATTTATTCCCGTAATCCGCCCACGCAGCGGGGAAGAGCATGGCTTCAGCCATGCGTTAAGAGCCATAGAAGAAAGCGGCTTTGAGCCGCGGATCAATCGAGATGCCTGAGGCTGAAGCCTCGATATTCTATTCCCGTAATCCACCCACGCAGCGGGGAAGAGCATGGCTTCAGCCATGCGTTAAGAGCATAGAAGAAAGCGGCTTTGAGCCGCGGATCAATCGAAATGCCCGAGGCTGAAGCCTCGATATTCTCGCGTCCATTACGCCCGACTGAAGGTCGGGCTCTTCCCCGGCCTCGCTTACCTCAATATTGCGAAAGAATGTTTGCGCTATTCGATCCCTCAACAGAGGCGTGAAGCCGCCGCCCAAGGCACTGCATTTGCGGGCTCCGTCATCCCTGCTTTTAATTATCAATCAGTTTTCGGCAGATTCTGGCAATCTGCAGGTCTTCATCCGACTCGATTACCCGAACCGCGCCCCTGCTCCCGTCCGCGCTAATAAGCGACTGGCTGCCTTGGTTGCGGGCATCGTCGAGCGAGATACCGAGATGCGCAAGTCCGGAAGCGATGCGCGAGCGCACCGGTGCGGCGTGTTCGCCGATGCCGCCGGTGAAGACCAGCAGCTCCAGGCCGCCGAGCGCCGCCGCCAGCGCGCCAATGGCCTTGCGGACCAGATAACAGAACATCTCCACCGCCAGCTGGGCCTGCGGATTTTTATCCGACGCGGCGAGCAGCCGGCGCATATCGCTGCTTTCGCCGGAGACGCCGAGCAGGCCGGACTGATGGTTCAGCAGGGTGTCGAGCTGCTCAGGGGTATTGCCCTCGACCCGCAGCAAATGCAGCAACACGCCGGGATCGAGGTCGCCGGGGCGCGTGCCCATCATGACCCCGCCGGTGGGAGTGAGTCCCATGGTGGTTTCGACCGAGACGCCCTGGCGCAGAGCGGTAAGGCTGGCGCCATTGCCGAGGTGCGCGATGACGGTGCGTTGCGCGAGATCGTCGCCGAGCGCATGGGCCACCGACTCGCAGGAGAGGCCATGAAATCCGTAGCGCCGCAGGCCGCGCTCCCAAAACTCGCGCGGCAGGGGGAGCCATGCCGCATATTCCGGCAGCGTGCGGGGAAGGGCGGTGTCAAAGCAGCTTGCATTGAGAATAGTAGAAGGCAGGCTTCGTTGGATGTGATTGCAATCACTGTCGTGCGTGATGTCTCAGCAAAATGCCTGGGTCTGGCGCTCCAATGAACTTTTGTCAAGAATGATCCAGTTGCAGCCCTTGATTTGCAGAATGCGCTGGGACCGGAGGTCCGAAAGCCCCCGCGAGGCAGTCTCACGCGTGCTGCCGATCATTTGCGCGATTTCTTCCTGCGTGAGCGTGACTTTCAATTGAGTTTTTCCTTCCCTGGTCCGGGACACCGGAGAGTCCTCCAACCATTGCAGAATGAGGCGCGCCATCTTCTCTGGGACGGAGCGCGAGAGCCCGAGCGAGCGGATCTCGCCATAGGCAGTCTGGCAATTGTGCGTCAGTTGATTTGTGATCTTCGCGCTCACCGCGGGATGCTCGGCCAGGAATTTCAGGAAATCGTCGCAACCGATGAAATTGGACTGCGTGGGTTCGAGGGTCTCCACCGTGAATCCGTAAAGGCCGCCGGCGAGGGTGGCGGAGAGCCCCAGGACCTCCCCAGGTCCGGCGATGCGTATGATTATGATCTTTCCCTCAGGAGAGCTGGTCGAGATTTTCGCGCGCTATGTGATCGAGATCACATCTATGCAGAGAGTGCGTTTCTTGCCTCCCATGCAAAACTATGGTGCACTTGAGTCATGAATGATGTTTATGCCTTCGTTCTGGCCGGGGGAAAGAGCTCACGCATGGGCCAGGACAAGGGCCTGCTTCGCTTTGCCGGACGCACGCTGCTTGAATCCGCGCTGGAACGGCTGCGCAAGATAACGGAAAACGTCTTCATTGTAGGGACAAGGCCCGACCTGGCTTGTTATGCTCCAGTGGTGCCCGACCTGTATCCCAACTGCGGTCCTCTGGGCGGAATTCATGCGGCGCTTTGCGCTTCTTCCGCGGACCTCAATCTTGTTCTCGCCGTGGACATGCCGGCTGTCCCCGCGGAATTGTTGGTCAAACTGGCGGCCGTCGCCAGGGAATCGCAGGCTGTTGTGACCGTCCCCCGGACTTCAGCCGGATTGCAGCCTCTCTGCGCTCTCTATCGTGCGCAATTCCTGCCCCTGGCCGAAGCCGCGCTGAAATCCGGAAGCTACAGGATCGACCGTCTATTTCCCCAGGGAAAGACGCGGGTCGTGGATGAAGACGAATTGTCCCGCTGGGGACATACGGCTGAGGTGTTCCACAATTTGAATTCTCCCGAGGACATAGGGCAGGTGGTTCCTCAAGCCGGAGGGTTGGAATGAATCATCATGGCAATGGTTCATCCGAGCAACAACATCCCTATATTGAATTTCAGGATGTTTCCAAGTCGTTCGGCTCCTTGTCTGTGCTCGATCAAGTCAGCTTCCACGTAATGGCGGGAGAGACCTTGTGCATTCTGGGCCGCAGTGGAGTGGGAAAATCGGTTTCGCTGCAACACATCATGGGATTTTTGAAGCCGGATTCGGGACGGGTTATTGTCGCCGGCGAAGACATCACCGGCTATACCGAACCGGAATTGCAGCGCATCCGCAAAAAGGTCACCATGGTCTTTCAGAATGGCGCGCTCTTCGATTCGCTCAGCGTGGGCGAAAATATCGCCTTTCCCCTGCGCGAGCGGCGCGATCTGGATGAAGAGCAGATCTATCAGATTGTCGACGGTTTGCTTGATATGGTGGGAGTGAAGTCCATGCGCGACATGCTTCCCTCCGACCTTTCCACTGGCATGAAGCGTTCGGTCGCGATCGCGAGGGCCCTGGCGGCCGAGCCCGAGGCAATTCTCTACGACGAGCCCACCACCATGGTGGACCCGCTGATGGCGCAACTGCTCGGAGACCTGATCCAGAAGTTGAAGTTTCAGTTGAAGCTCACCAGCGTGGTGGTGACCCATGACATGCGGCTGGCCCAGAAACTGGCCGATAAGATCGTGGTATTGCATGAAGGAAGGGTCATATTTTTCGGCACGGTGGCGGAAATCGAGAAGAGCGAAGAGCCGTTGATACGCCAGTTCCTCTCATTGGATGAGCTGGTCCTTCCCGGCAAATAACCCTCCCCGTCGGGCCATTAATACCTCGCCTTAGTTACTCGTCTCAGGTATTTTCCTTTGATTCCTAGGACTTCGTTGAATTGACGGTGCCACCCGCTTCCGCTACTTTGAATCGCGGTACTGATCTTCTTTCCTTTTGGCTCCGGCATAGCCAAAACGATGCAAGCGGAGATATTCGATGAAAAATAGTCAAACCAAACAGATGCAGATCCTGGGCCATTCTGAGCGCTTTGCCCAGCGCTGCCAGGAATTGCTGAAAACGTCTTCCCCGGCGGGAGGCGAAATTTTACCCTTCGTCCCAAATCACACGTTACAAACTAAAATTCCACCATCGTCTGCTTTCTTCCATGGTGAGGCGGAGGCGGTCGCGCAATCTGGAAGTAGCCGCGCCCCTGTTTCTTTATGCGGGAAAGGGATCATGGCCAGGCTGAGGCGTTTTTTCTAAATCAATTCTTCCTGCTGACACTCTGGATTCCAACCGTTACAATCCAGGCAAGCGAAAAATCATGTCATCCTTGCCTGATATCTCCCGCCTGCACGATGAATTTACCGCGCAATGGCATACCAGCGCGGAAATTCCAGCGGACCGCGCTGGGCTGGAACGGCTTATCCTGGAGCAACACTTAAGGAATTTTCAGTTGTGGCATCAAGAGGACCGGGCGCGCGTCCCCGATGCCTCCGCGGAGAGCATCGCTCAAGTCAAACGCAGCATCGATGCCCTGAATCAGCGGCGCAACAATCTGATGGAAGAGATAGACCAGGAATTATTGCGGCAGCTCGATGCCGCCGGAATCCAGAACGCCTCGGCCGAACTCCACTCCGAGACTCCCGGAATGATGGTGGACCGGCTCTCCATTCTTTCCCTCAAGCTTTATCACACGCGGGAAGAGGCGCAACGGGCGGACGCATCGGAGGAACATCGCAGGAGCAACCGGGAGCGGCTGGAGATCCTGGGAGAACAGCGAAAAGACCTGGCGGAAAATCTTGCGCGTCTGTGGGACGATCTCCAGCAGGGGCGCAAGCGGTTTAAACTCTACCGGCAGTTGAAAATGTACAACGATCCAACACTGAACCCTGAAGTCTACCGGCGCGCCCCGCGATAAATTCCCGCCAAGCCTGCCCCCTGGAATCGTAAAGAGCTTTGATCCAAAGAGCTGGGTTTAGCAGTGGACAATCTTCTCGGAAACAATGTCGCCGGTGGCATGGCGCGTGTCCACCACCAGCTTCGCTTCGCGTACGATCTTCTCGTAATCGTACTGCGAGTGGTCGGTAAGGATGAGCACGCAGTCATACTGGCCGAGCTCCTCGAGCGGCGCGCAATGCATGTCCAGATTGTATTTGCGCCCTTTCCCAACATAAGGAAAATAAGGATCGTTGTAGCTCACCTCAGCGCCCGCATTCTGCAGCAACTCGATAATGGTAAGCGCCGGCGATTCGCGCAGGTCGTCAATGTCTTTTTTGTAGGCCACGCCCAATACCAGGACCCTGGCCCCATTCAGCGCCTTGCGCTCGCGGTTGAGCGCATTGGTCACGGAGGTCACCACGTGATAGGGCATCGCGGTATTGATTTCGCCCGCCAATTCGATGAAGCGGGTGTGGAAGTCCCAGCTCTTCGCTTTCCATGAAAGATAGAACGGGTCTACCGGAATGCAGTGTCCGCCGAGTCCCGGACCGGGATAAAAGGGATGAAACCCAAAAGGCTTGGTGGAGGCCGCCTCGATGATCTCCCAGATGTCCAGGCCCATGCGCAGGCACAGCAATTTGAGCTCGTTCACCATCGCGATATTCACGCAGCGGTAAATATTCTCGAGCAGCTTGGTCATCTCCGCGGCGCTCGGAGTAGAGACTGGAACGGTGCGATTGAAGATGGTCCCATAAAGGGCGCAGGCCAACTGCGTGGCCGTGGCTTCCAGCCCGCCTACTACTTTGGGAATATCGCGACGCGCCACCGTATCGTTGCCTGGATCTTCACGTTCGGGCGAGAAGGCGACGTAAAACGTCTCTTTGCCCGCTGCCGCGTTGCGGGCCGCCTTAAGACCGCGCGGGTTCTTCTCCAGGATCGGTATCAGCACCTCTTCCGTGGTGCCGGGATAAGTCGTGCTTTCG
>CAYTQA010000104.1:0-9623 GCA_964439495.1 uncultured Terriglobales bacterium
TCAACAATTATTGCATTGTTTGCCAAACCATCGGGGGCGTGTTCCTTCTTCGCCCTCTGCTCCCCTCTTTACTCTGCGGAAGAAAACGTTTATTCGCGAAAAAAAGCGACATTCGCATGGGCCGGGGCGGCTGTGCCGCACAACAAATCTACACCGCTGAGGCGACCTGGAATCGCGATTCCAGGTAGTGTCTTAAGACTGTTATGTCACTACCCGATTCCCGCGCCTTGATCACGATGCATAAACCCTGACCACAAGCAGCTCACGGTTTTCCGCCTGGCTTCCATTGCGGCTTGAAGTCGGAGTTTGCCAGCCAGCGCACCGGTTCCACCATGGACTGAATGGCGGCGGTCATGTGCGCGAAGTCGAGATGCGCGATGTCGTCGCTGGGCTGATGATAATCGGAGTGGAGTCCGAAGCTGGAGACGGTTTGCGCGACCACTCCTTTGAGCGCCAGCGCGTAATTATCCGAGCGGGCAAAGAACTGCTCCGCGGGATGCGGATCGGCCACCAGCTTGGCGCCGTGCGCCGTCAGTTCGGGGCCCAGGTTCGAACGCTCCCATCCGGTAAGCCAAAGCTCATCCGGACGGACCGCGGGATCGCGGCGGCCAATCATTTCAAATTCAAGGTTGGCTGCGAGGTCCTGGAGCGGAACGGGCGGGTTCTCGCGGAAGAAGAGGGCGCCGTGGCCTCCCGACTCTTCGCTGCCAAAGCAGACAAATAAAACGGTGCGCCGCAGCTTCGCGCCGGCCGCCAGCGCGCGCGCCAGTTCCAGCACGGCGGTGACGCCCGAAGCATCGTCATCCGCGCCGTTATAAATCGCGTCGCCGTTCACCGGCTTGCCTACTCCCAGATGGTCGAGATGGGCGGTGAGCAGGACCACCTGCGACTTCAGGTTGGGATCGCTGCCGCGCAGAATGCCCATTGCATTGTAGGTGAACCGGGGCTCGGCATCCCTGGTCTTCAATTCAAAGCTGATGGGGGTACCGTCGGCCAGCGCCGAGAGTTTGCTCATCGCCTCCGGGGGGAGCGCAAGCGCGTTGAACTGCATGCTCGGGTCCGCAGGAATGCCCTTTGATCTGAGATTGCAGGGCAGGCAGCGCCTTTGGCCGGAAGGCGGTTTCCCCGGCAGCAGCACCGCGGCCGCGCCGGCATGGGTGGCCGCGATCAATTGCTGCATGAGCGCCCGCCGGTCCGCGCTGTTGCCCGATGAAGAAACCAGCAGCACGACCGCACCTTTATTGATATTTGCCGGAGCGCTCCCCGCCGGCTTGGCCATATCGATCTTCTGAAGAGGGCCGGTGAAATTGTTCCCGGCGATGCGGAATACAAAGAAATCTTTTCCATAGGCCAGGGTGGTTGGCGATGCGCCGCCGCCAAATTTCAATGTGGGGGCCTCGCTCACTACCTTTTGGTCGAGCTCGATTTTCTGCACATAGGATCCATCGGAGGCAGCCGGTTCCACGCCAAATTCACGCAGTTCGGAGCCGATGTAGGCGGCCGCCACCCATTCATCGGGGGTCGCGCTGCCGCGTCCTCGCATGGCATCGCTGGCCAGAAACTCTTCGTGCGCGCGCACCCATTCCGGATGCACCGTCCAATTCGCGGAGCTGGCTGCGGGAGCAATCCCGGCAGCGGCGCTCTGGCCGTGGCTGTGAAGAACAAAGCCGGGAAGAACAAAAAGAAGACAACAGATATATGCAGGCAGCCGCAAACGGCTTCGGTTCAGCATTCTTGCTCCTTCGTAAGCAGGGGACCTATCCAATGGGCCTGATTATGCGTCTATATAAATGAGAGTAGCACCGCATGGAAATGCATTAGAATTTTAATGTGCGCGAAGGGAAGTTCATGAAGCAGGACCTGCTTAAAGCGCTGCTGTTGCTCGTATTTGCGCTTCCTCAATTCGGATGCGGCAAATTCTTTCCCGATACCAACAGCTCCGGTGGCGGGGGCAGCTCGTCCACCGCTTCCGTCTATGCCGCGGGCTCTTCCGGACTCTACGCATTTCAGGCCAACCTCAGCTCCGGCAGCCTTACCACCCTGAGCGGCTCTCCTTACACGATCGGCCCCAATCCGGACGCATTGGCCATCGGTCCGCATAACCAGTTTCTATATGTTGCGACCTCGAGCGGCTTGAACGCCTTCGCCATCAATTCTGGCGGGACCCTTTCTCCTGTCACCTTGAGCGCTGGAACGCTTACTTCCGCGGTGGGCATCGCAATCAATCCCGCCGGGAACGCGCTGTACATTCTCGATTCGCTCTCCAGCACAATTTCCGGCTTCAGCATCTCCAATGGCGCGCTCACGCCGATTAACGGGGCGCAGATCGCGGTCACTGGAACGCCCTTTGCCCTGGCGATGGACCCGTCGGGCACGCATCTTTATGCCGCGCTGGGCGGGGCCGGCATTATGACGGTCATCATCAACAGCAATGGCGCCCTGAGCGCGAATTCAACTCTGGTAACGCCACCAGCTCTCTCCGCATTCACCAAACTGGCGATTACCCCTTCAGGACGGAATTTATATGCCGCAACCAGCGGCGGAGTGGTGGTATTTTCCTTTGACGCAAATGGACTGCCCACCCCTCTCGGCGGGACAGAAACCGTAGTGACGACCAGCAATACCCCGGGCGCACTGGCGATCGATCCCGCAGGCAGTTTTCTCTTTGTCGCCAACAATGACACTGCCAGCATCTCCGCCTTTGTGATCATCAGCACCGGCGCCCTGTCCTCGGTGACGGGATCGCCCTTCAGTACCGGAAGCGCTCCCACCGCGCTGGCGGTGGACCCCACCAGCAAATATGTATTTGCCGCAAACTCGCAGGGAGTGCAATCGTTTGCCATCGGCACTTCCACTCCGGGAAAATTGAATTCCATCGGGACGATCAACGCCGGCAACAATCCCGCCGCCATCGCCAGCACCCATTGAGCAGGGGTCGCCTGAATTGGCAACATACCGGGATGCGATTCGGCTGATATAGTAAAGGCGTCAGCCGTGTTTACTCTTCAAGACAAATTCTTGCGATCCATCACTCGTAGTGTTTCTTATGGCCTGCTGGGGCTTACCTGCCTGCTTGCCCTTGCCGCCTCCGGGTGCCGGGACAGGGGCGGAGAGGGAGATAAGGAGCGCTTTTATGTCATCGCTCCACAGGCCTTTTTGCGCGACCGCGTGGCCGCTGCCTATACCAAGACAGGGACCGTCCACAACGGCGATCCGGTGGAGGCCGTGGAAAAGGGCAAGCGCTGGGTGCGCGTGCGCACCGCACACGGCGAGGAAGGCTGGATCGAGCAGTACAATCTGGTCGGCCAGCCCGTCTACAACGCCTTTCAGCAGCTCTACAAGGATTCCGCGTCCCGTCCCGCCCAGGCTCATGCGGTGCTGCGCAGCGACTTCCGCCTGCATATCGCTCCCAGCCGCGATGCCGACAAATTCTTCCTGATCAAAGAGGGCGCAAAACTTGATCTGCTGGAACGGGCCACCGCGCCCAGGAACCCTCCACCCGCTCCCCGTCCCACGCCGAAGGTGACTTCAGCCACTGAACCGGATGGCAGTGCGGAAGAGGAAGAGGGCGGAGCGAATGCTCCATCAAAATCGGATCCATCGAACAAGAACAAGCCTGCCTCGAAAAACAAGAGCGCGAGTCTGAAGAGCAGGCACCGGAAAAAAGAGGAAGCATGGGAGACCGCGGAGCTGCCGAATTCGCCCATGGAAGACTGGTGGCTGGTCCGCGACAATCAAAATCACGCCGGCTGGGTCCTCGGCCATTCGCTCGATGTGGATGTCCCGATGGAGATTGTGGAGTATTCAGAGGGGCAGCGGATCGTCGCTTCTTATGTCCTCACCCATGTGATGGACCCTGAAGCCGATCGTCCCGATAAAAATATCCCCTACTATCTTGTGCTGTACACGCCTCCGCATGATGGGCTGCCATTCGATTACAATCAGGCGCGCGTATTCAGTTGGAACATGAAGCGGCATCGCTATGAGACCGCCTACCGCGAGCGGGAGATTTTCGGGCTCCTGCCGGTAAAAACCGGGTCGGAAGATTTCGGCAAAGAGGGAACATTGCCGACCTTCACCCTGCGGGTGCGGGACGACGCGGGAAGTATTGCCGAGCGCAAATACAAGATGAACGGCGTCATGGTCAGGCGAGCGCTGCCCCCTGGCGAAGAAAGTTCAGGAGCTCAGACCGGAGCAGCGGGCCATCGCAAACATCATTCGATGTAAGCTGCTGCTGGACGCTGTAAGCTGCTGCTGGAATCCGCCGCGATAACCCCGCCGGGCCGCAACCCGCCTTGAGGCGCAGGAATCAAATCGGGCATGGCGGAAAAAGTAAAAAAGCTCGGTCTCAAGCGCGATTATAAGCAGAACCTTTATTTTCTGGATGGTCAGGGGAATGTTTGCTCCAAGGCGAAGTCCGGCGAGGGCAAAACAGAAGTGCTGGTGGAGCACGCCGTGGACCGCGATAACAACTTTCTTTATTTCATCGATAAAGATGGGGACGTAGCGCGTTCGCCGCGGGCCAGCCGGGGGTCCAGGAAAAAAGAGGCGGCGTAATACAGCCCGCTTGGCAAATGGCAGAGAGGTGCCTGGAATCAGCCGCATCCTGAAAGACGCGCCCCAGAGTTCCGAGATGCTGGTTTTTCGAGAAGGCCGGCGTACTCGCTCCACGCGCGCGCTGGCAACTTCTTTGACGGCGCTTGCCACTTCAGACAGCAGCCTGCGCTCCCGCGAGACAATGTTGACTGCCTTGTTGCAGGCCGGTGAACTGGAATGCGGGCTGGCCGATGCTGCCAGCGAGTCGCATCCTCTGGCTGCGAAGATCACCGATCTTCTGGCCGGCGCTCTTCTGGGTCATCCACAATTGCCGAGCGAACTGACGGCAGCGCTCGAACGTCTGCGCGCGGCCCCTTTGCCCGTCGAGGTGACGATCTCCGTTCCCGAAGGCTTTGCTTATTACGCGCTCCATCCCCTGGACTATATAGCGGCGCTGAAAGCGCGCGAGCATTTTTCCAAGGCCGCGGCGGTGATCGGCATCCGCTCCATCGGGACCACCTTAAGCGCGGTGGTCAGGGCGCACTTCCATTCCCGCGGAAGCGAATGTGGCCGCATCACAGTCCGCCCCAGCGGCCATCCCTTCGATCGCCAGCTCGTCTTTGACTCCGGTCAGGCGGCATGGATCGAGGGCTTTCGCCAGAAAAGCGCGGAGTTCTACATCGTGGACGAAGGACCGGGGCTCAGCGGCTCTTCGTTCCTCGCCGTGGGCGAGGCCCTGCTGCGGGCCGGCGTGGGTTCCTCCAGCATTGTCTTCATGTGCAGCACGCAGCCCGCTCCGGAGGCCCTGCTCGCGCGCAATGCCGCTGAACGATGGCGCTCTTTTCGCACGCTGCCGGCCCAGTCCTCTTCGCAGCTTCCATCGCAGGCGGCAATCTTCATTGGCGGCGGCCAATGGCGCGAGTCCTTCTTTCGCGAAAAAAAAGAATGGCCGGCGGGCTGGTTGCAAATGGAACGCGTGAAATATCTCTCGCGCGACCGGCGCTGGTTCTTCCGCTTTGATGGGTTGGGAGATTATGGAGAAGTTGTGCGCGCGCGATATCGCGCCGTCGCTCAGGGAGGGTTTGGGGTTGATTGTGACAACTCCGGCGATGGCTTCTCGCGTTTTCCCGTGCTTGCCGGCGCTCCAGTCTCTTCGGTTTCCCGGGAACTGCTCCGGCGTGGGGCCGAATACTGCGCCTTTCGCGCCTCCGAATTCGCTGCTGCTCACGTGGAGACCGCTTCCCTTGAAGAGATGACGCGCATCAATATCGGGCGCGAGTGGGGTTTGGATCTGGGGAAGGATTTCCGGCTGGACACCGTCCGTCCGGTAATTGCGGATGGAAAGATGATGCTGCATGAATGGCTTCAGCCGGCGGATGGAAGCAGGCTGTTGAAGCTCGATTGCGCCGCGCACGGTGACGACCATTTCTATCCTGGCCCAACCGATATTGCCTGGGACCTGGCGGGCGCCACCATCGAATGGAAGCTGAGTGAAAGCGAGAGCTCGGAGTTTCTCGATCAATATCGCCGTCTCGCCAACGACGATGCGCGGGAACGCCTGCATGGCTATCGGCTGGCGTACGCGGCCTTCCGCATGGGTTATTCCAAGATGGCGGCATTGGCGATGCGCGGTAGCGATGAGGAAGCGAGGCTGTGGCGCGATTACGCCTTCTATAAGGAAGCGATTCAGCGCCTCTGCGGCGCGTCCGGCAGTTTGCAGCTCTCCGCCCGCGGCCAGTGAGTTCCAATTCATTCACCACAAGAGACGCCCGTTCGACTGCGCTCAGGGCAGACTGCGCCACAGAAAAAATCTCAACCTGTCATCCAGAGCGCCGCGCGAGGCGAGCTTGCGAGCCAAGCGTAAGCGAAGGACCCCGAAGATGCCTTATTCATAATTGCAGCTTCAGGCTTTCCAACCTTCTCTATGGTGAAATCCTGATTTTCACGAATAAAAATGCGCGATCGTCTGCACCACGCGGCGCTGCTCTTCTTCCGTGATCTCAGGGAAGATGGGCAATGCGAGCACCTCGCGGGCCGCCCGCTCCGCCTCGGGAAGCGAGCCTTCCGCGTAGCCCAGGTACTGAAAGCATTCCTGCCGGTGCAGGGGGACGGGATAATAAACCTCGGAGCCGATGTTGCGCTCGGTCAGAAACGCGCGCAGCTCATCGCGCCGCGCCGCCCGGACCACATACTGATGATAGATGTGGTATGCCTCGGCCGGGGCCCTCAACACTTGCACGCCTTTCTTCGGCACGCTGTCATGCGCCACAAGCCCGCTCTCCGCAAACAGCCGGTCATACAATGCGGCGCGCTCGCGGCGCTGGCGGTTCCACGTTTCCATATGGCCGAGCTTTACATTCAGGACCGCGGCCTGAATGGCGTCAAGGCGGCTGTTCCAGCCGATTTCCTGGTGATGATAACGCCGCTTGCTGCCATGATTGCGCAACGAGCGAAGACGTTCGGCCAGCTCCTCGCTTTGGGTGGTGACGCACCCCGCGTCGCCAAAGGCGCTGAGGTTCTTGGTGGGATAGAAGCTGAATGCCGCCATATCGCCCAGCGATCCCGCGCGCCCTGCGCGCCAGATGGAGCCGAAGGCCTGGGCCGCATCTTCAACCAGCAGCAGTTTGTTCTCTTCCGCCAGGGCGGAGAGCGCCTCCATGTTGGCGCACAATCCATACAGATGGACAGGCAGGATGGCCTTCAATCGCGAATGGGAGCTGCCCAGGAATGGGCGCAGCTTTTCCGGGTCGAGGTTGAGGGTCGCGGGATCGACGTCCGCAAACACCGGCCGCGCGCCCACGCGCGTGATCGAACTGGCGGTCGCGAAGAAGCTGAAGGGAGTGGTCAGTACCTCGTCGCCCGGTCCTATGTTGGCCGCCGCCAGGGCAAGAAAAATCGCGTCCGTTCCGGAGGCGCACCCGACCGCCGCTTGCGCGCCGGTAAACTCCGCCACCCGCTTTTCGAATTCCGCAACCTCGCTGCCCAGGATGTACTGCTGCGAATCGCATACCCGCTCGATGGCCGCCAGCACCTCCTCGCGAATCGCGGAATACTGGCGCGACAGATCGAGCATCGGCACCCCCTTGGCGGAAGCCGCCGCGCCGGCCTTCGATGCCTTCAATTTCGGTGAGTCAATGAGTTTGTCCACGCAGGAAAATTCTAACATTGCAGGGGGGAAGGGATGGGGATGGTTGGGCAGGTTGAGAATCTCGGCTTTACTAGGTCGTGCTGAGCTGAAATATCGACGCGCCAGCCAGTACTGTCTGGGTTCGTCTTCGCAGGATTTCTACATCCCCGCTTGTAGACTGAAGGAGAACATGGAAAGGCGTAGGCGATTTGGCCCGAGGCCACTCTTCGCAGGTACGGGTGAGCCACTGCCGCTGGTCATTGGATGTATCTGCGTTGGTCTTCCACCCGTTGCTACTGAGTGCGTTACCGAGTTTTTTACAGAATCCGCGTGAGCTCTGATTTTGCGCCTATTAATATCGTGTCCCAAAGTAGTCGAGATTATCTTCACTATCCCGCTCCTTGCCGGTGAAATGATTCACTCGCTGCACGCAGCGACGCTCTCAGAACCCGTAATGTGATACTCCATCGCATCAAGACTTGTTAACTTAAAATTCCGATCATGCAAAACACTCCGAAAATCGAATGAAGGCGTCGGCGAAAGATAGACCCCGACGATGCCCTTAGAGTAGGCATAGTGGAACAAAAATCCTGGCGCTGCGTCAAAAACCATCCATATGTCGCTGTTGTGCAGCACTGATACGATCTTGGGACGGAACCTGAGCCGCTTATAATCACCGGACCCCGCATCGTCACATTTTCGAAAGTAGGCGAACGCAAATCCACGGTGGTCGGTCAGGCATACTTGAACTTTGTCACTGCAATCTTGGAGCCCCGTACTTCGTGAGCGTGGTGTGTCGAGAGTTCCAGTCCGCGTATCCAGTTTGATTAGTTCTCCGTTCGATGCCGCAAATGTACCCTGGAACGCCCCGTGGTCGGACGGTACCGATTGCGCAGTCACTGCCGAAAGCAGCGTTACGAGCAGAATTAGCATTTGGACACCAAGGGTCATTCGCAACCTCCAGGTATAGAGAAGTCGAACGGAGCGCCAGCAGCTTGCGACATCCGGTTGCCCGCTGAACTCGCGCCCTGTTCGCGCGGCCACGAAATCGTAGGCGTCACTGGATATTGCTGCGTCAACGCCTCTCCAAAGTGGGTTTCATGGCCCAACTCATGAAAGGTCAAAGTACTCAACCCGACAAGCGGAGCCTCGTTGCGGTCAGACGCGGCGTTAGCATAGGCCGAAACCGCTCCAGGATTCAGCTGGCTATGACCTGAGAATGAATCTCCATTCCAAGTGCCACCTGTTCCGCCGCCAGCCCCGCCGTTATTGAAACTCTTGTTCGTCACTTCAAATGATGTCCCGTTCCAAACAGCCTTGATCTCTTTGCCCGTCATGGACCCAATGACCTTACCGTTCGAGTCTTTGATATTGAACTTGTCCTTGTCATTCAATGCGTTAACAGCTTTGTCATACTTATTCAATACGCCTTCCAGTTGCTTGCCAGCTGTTACGCCTGCGTCTCCCGTCTTCGGATCCACATTCACTTTACAAGTCCCGTCCTTATAGTGATCGGCGCAGTGCCCATCCGCGTCGGCGCGGCTCACCGGATTGTTCCTTACGTATGCGTACAGGTTCAACGTCTGTGGATCACCGAACATTGCGTAGGGTACCGTCGTAGGCTTAGCGGCCCAATCCGGAGTCATGAACCGTCCCAAACTTGACGCATCGTATCGGGCACCGAAGTTGTCTAACCCGGACTCGCTATCCCGTTCTTTGCCGGTAAATTTGTAGTGGTTGGTCGTGATCTGCGGGCTGACCTCCTGGCCAAAGGGGGCGAAGGTCCCCGACCACACCGGCCAGCCGTCTGCTGCCGATAACATTCTGGACGTGCCAAGATGGTCTTCGTGGTAGTGACCTGCTCCCCTAAATCCTCATACAGCCGAGTATGATTTCACATTGCAGATGAGCGGTCCCCTTTTTCTGTCACAGTTCCAGAGTTAGTCTCCGGCAGTTTGTG
>CAYTQA010000105.1:0-317 GCA_964439495.1 uncultured Terriglobales bacterium
ATTCACTGGTTGCTCTTTTCCCCGAAGTTTCGCCGGTCCCGGTGCTTCCAGGGAATGTGGGATTGATCGGTAACGACCGCCGCCTGTGCCTCGCGCCTGCCCCTTCGCAGGTGACCATCTAACAATGTCCTCCGGATCCCAGACAGTTCCGCCATCCAACCGGGTCCGCATCATCGTCGCGTCCTCGGTGATGCTTACCTTTATCTCCTTCTGGCGTGCCGCCGCGATTGTACTCAATGACCTGGGCTCTTCCGCTTTTTATGCGGGCGGCATCGCGGAAGAGGCCGTGGGCAAATCGGCCCCATGGTTCATCCTGG
>CAYTQA010000105.1:327-9586 GCA_964439495.1 uncultured Terriglobales bacterium
GGTCCGCGCGGTCTACGTCGAGAGCTGTTCGATGTTCGTGCGCGGCGGCGTCTATCGCGTAGTGAAGGAAGCTTTGGGCGGAACACTGGCAAAGCTCAGCGTCTCCGCGCTGATGTTCGACTACATTCTTACCGGCCCGATCTCCGGGGTCTCGGCGGGCCAATACATCGCCGGACTTGTGAATGGTCTCTTTATTACCGCGGACCGGCATGGCTGGCTCCCAAGCGCCATGCACGCCATGTTTCACGGGACGCCACATCTGAACGATAATGTGGTGGCGGTAGTCCTCGCGGTCGTGGTCACCATGTATTTCTGGTGGCAAAACATAAAAGGGATTGAAGAATCGAGTGACAAGGCCCTGCGGGTCATGCAGATCACGACGGTGATGGTCGTCATTCTGATGGTCTGGTCCCTCATCACCCTGTCGCGCATCGGCGCTCATCTTCCCCCCTGGCCAACGCCATCGAACCTGCACTTTCAGCCCAGCTCGCTGGGATTTCTGAAGCACACGAGGCTTGCTACCGCCTTCGGGTTCTTTGGCATCCTCATTGCCTTCGGCCATTCCGTGCTGGCGATGAGCGGCGAGGAGACCCTCGCCCAGGTCAACCGTGAAATCGCCCATCCCAAGCTGAAGAACCTTCAGCGCGCGGCCCTGGTGATTGCGATCTTCAGCTTTGTTTTTACCGGACTCTCTTCCCTGTTCGCGGTGATGATCATTCCCGACGATGTCCGAATCAGCGTCTTTCGCGACAATTTGATTTCCGGCCTGGCCATGCACCTGGTCGGACCGCTGATGCTGCGGCTGATCTTCCGCACCTTTGTCGTGGTGGTTGGGTTCCTGATTCTCTCCGGGGCGGTGAATACCTCGATCATCGGCTCGAATGGGGTGCTGAACCGGATCTCGGAGGACGGCGTCCTCACCGACTGGTTTCGCAAGCCGCAGAAGAAATACGGCACCAGCTATCGCATCGTAAATCTGATCGTCGGCTTGCAGCTGCTCACCATTCTGCTGAGCCGCGGAGACGTGATCGTCCTTGGAGAGGCGTACGCCTTCGGCGTGATCTGGAGTTTTACCTTCAACAGCCTGGCCATGCTGGTGCTTCGCTGGAAATACCATGGTGAGCGCGGCTGGAAGGTGCCCCCAAACATCACCATCGGCGGCGTGGAAATTCCCATCGGACTGCTCTCGGTGCATCTGGTGCTGTTGAGCACAGCCATTGTGAACCTCTTTACCAAGAGTGTTGCCACCGTCGCGGGCATCACCTTCGCCGCGGTCTTTTTTTTGATCTTCACCATCTCGGAGAAGACGAATGCGAAGAAATTCGCGCAGAACCGGAGCACGATGCGGGAGCATTTCCAACTGCTCCATCAGGAGGGGGTGGAACGGGAGTCGGTGGGCATCCGTCCCGGTTGCACACTGGTAACGGTGCGTGACGCTAACACCCTCACGCAGCTCCGCTGGGTGCTCCAGCATACCGATACCACGGAGCAGGACGTGGTTGTGCTGGCCGCGCGCCTCACCGGCGCCGGCAGCGGGGAGATCGATCTTTCCACCGAGCAGATCTTCAGCGACCATGAGCAGGACCTGTTTACCAAAGCCGTCTCAATCGCGGAGAGCTTTGGCAAGCGCATCTCTTTGCTGGTGGTCCCAGCGCGCGACGTCTTCTCCGCGATCGTGCAAACCGCCAATAATTTGCAGGCCGCCCAGATTATTTCCGGCCTCTCGACCAAAATGACCGCCCAGGAACAAGCCTTGCGCCTGGGACAGGCATGGGAAGCCATGCCGCCGCCGAAAAGCGAGATCGTTTTTGAGGTAGTGAAGCCGGACTTTGAAGTGGAGGCCTTTCGCATCGGCCCGCACACTCCCACCCTCAAACCAGAGGACGTTATGCTGGTCCACCGCCTCTGGCTGGATGCGCAACGCCAAAGTCCGATGGAAAATTTGCACCACTCTGACATTGTGAGCCTTGCGCTCACCCGCCTCTCCCGCGATTATGCCCGGGACAAGGAAGAAATTATAAAGCTGCTGAAAAGTGGGGATGGCCGAATCCCGCGCATGCCTCTCTCCCGGGAAATTTACGGGAGTTATTCCCGTCCGCCACGCACAATTCCTCCCACCGAACCTGCGCCTGCTCCGTCCGGAAAAGATAACAAACCGGAGTCCTCTGCCTCCCAGCCTCGCGACGACCAATAGAAAGATTCCACTCACTAATGGCCTTAGGCCATGATGTGATTCTTTCCAATTCCGTCGCCTCTTGCTTGCATCTGCAATCTTAGAATCGCCATCACAATCGTTTAGCAGCCATGCCTTCCAAGAAGCAGCGCCGAATCGTACTGGTGCCGGAATCCCAGGCTGAAAGCCGTGTTGCTGAAATTTATCGTGAGATCAAGGCCGCCCTGGGCCTTCCCCACGTAAATCTGCTCTTTCAGGCCTATGGAGCGTATCCCAGCTTCCTGGAGTTGCAGTGGCGGGCCATACAGCCGATGGTCCGTACGGCTGAATTTTTCAATGCAGCCGAGCGCCTGCGGGCAGAGGCCTATACCCGCGCCCACAATTACTTCAGTGTTCCCGATTTCTGTGCTGAAGTGAAGGAGAAGCAGCTCACCCCGGGGGCGCGCCAGGAATTGGCTGAGATCGTCGAGCTGTTCCATTACAACAATCCATTGCTGCTGCTCATCGTCGCCGCTCTCACTCGCGCCTTCGATGAAGGGCCATCGCCCCAGAGGCAAAGCTCCGGAGCAGCCGGTCATCCGGTGTTCGAGCACAAACCTGTCTCTGTGCCGGAAGATACCGAGATAGAACGCGTAAAAAAGATCTATGAGGATATGAAGCGCACTCTGGACCTTCCATTTATCAACAGCGATTACCGGGCCTTCGGCCGCTTCCCCGATTTTCTTGAAGCATACTGGAACGCGATGAAGCCGGCGTTGTCTTCTCCGTTCTACGCTGAGCATAAGCGCAGGCTGAAGGAATCCGCGATTGCCCTGGCCGCCGAGCTACCCGTGACCCCTCAGTTGAGCATTGACCAGATGCAGGAAGCCGGCTTCACTCACGAGGAGATCTCAACCATCGTACGCATCACCGACCAGTTTCTTGAGCTGATAGCCGGCCTTGTCTTGAGTGTCTGTTTTGCGAAAATCGGGCTTGAAGGGGGAACGCGATTGGCCCGAAGCTCTTCGTTCGGGAAGGAAGGACCAAAACCCCAAGCCGTCCAACCAAAAGAAGAAGGCGCTAACGGCCCTCCAGAGCGCGTTGCGTGACCGCGGACTGATGATCGGATTATGTTGGCTGGGCCGCCGCAAGAAGAAGTCGCAACTAATCATGCTCTCCTTCCCATCTGCCGAATCGCGCAATATTGAGGGTGGCACGGCCGGGGAAGAGCCCGACTTTTCAATCGGGCGTAAAGAGTGCACCGTCTTCGGCTTTAGCCGCGGCTGAAGCCGCATCCTTTTAAAGCCCTTAACGCATGGCTGAAGCCATGCTCTTCCCCGCTGCGTGGCGAGATTGTTTAAAAATCACTGGTCTTTATCCAGCCGGGTGCGCACAAATTCCACAACTTCATCCGTGACATATTGGCGACGATTGATGTGGAAGACCGGCTTGTCCTTCAGCAGCATCCGAGGCACGCCCTTCCAGTTGGGTAGCAGGGGCGCTGTATCGCCGTGCAGCAGGAGCGCATCGGCGCGGTCGAGAAATAATCGCGCGGAATCCTTGAAGTCCGCGGTCGCATGGTCCAGCACCGTCAGGTACAGCTCCGGACGGATGAACCCAAGAATGCTGTTGGATTCAATCATCACATTTTCACTGCCGGCGATAAGCTGTCGGAGCCGGGGCATTGCCTCCGCCAATCGGCCCTGCCTGGTGCGGACCCAGAATGAGCGGGCCGCGCCGGCGACCAGGAAACGCGAGGTGTCGCTTTCACCGCTGCGGGAGCGCTCCTCGTTTACCGCCCAACTGTGCTCCTCATCGTCCACGGCGCAATCGCATGGCTCTCCATGCGCGGAGCATATGCCATGCCCAAACTGCGTGATTTTGATCGCGGTCCATTGCCGCTCGGGCAGGCGCTCGATCAGGCTGGCGGCCACGCTGGTCTTGCCCACATTCCGGGAATGTCCCCCGATCACTACAACCGCCATATCTATTTCGATTCTCGTTTGGCGATGCGCGCCAGCACCGCCAGCTCTTTTAAATACTCGCGAATCGGGCGCGCCGGGGTCCCCCAGAAGACGATCCCTCTCCCCCGAACCACTTTTTTGCTGGGAATACCGGATTGCGCCCCGAGGATCACGCCCTCTTCGACGGTGACATGATCGGCTATTCCTACCTGTCCGCCCACAATCGCCTGCGCGCCAATCACGGAGCTGCCCGAGATGCCGGTCTGCGCGGCGATCACGACATCCTCGCCAATCTCCACATTATGGCCCACATGCACCAGGTTATCCAGCTTGGCGCCGCGCCGGACAATGGTCTGGTCGAGCGCGCCGCGGTCCAATGTGCAGTTGGCCCCGATCTCGACATCGTCTTCGATCTTCAACGTCCCGATCTGCGGGAATTGATGGTACTTCCCCGTACTCTCATCCCGCACATACCCGAAACCAGCGCTGCCCAGGACTGCGCCGGACTGCACCACCACGCCGTCCCCCAACTCGCATCCGGAATGGATGGTTACATTGTGGCCGATGCGGCAATTCTTCCCCACCACGACTCCGGCTTCAATGACCGTGTTGGCCCCGAGCGCCGTCCCCTCGCCCAGCGACACCTCTTTCTCTACTACGGTGCAGGCGCCGATGGCGATGTTCTGGGCCAGTTTGGCGGAGGCGTCAATCACGGCCGAGCGATGGACGCCAGTGGTCCTGTCTGTTTCCTGCAAAAGGCGCGCCGCGTGGGCGAATGCCAGCTTAGGTTGACGGCAAATCAGCAGGGGTTTGGACGCGGAGCTCTGGCCGGCAAACTCTCCGGTCAGGACGGCAGTAGCGGCGGACGCCAGCGCCTGGGCCAGCGTCTCGGGAGAATCCGCAAAGACCAGCGTCCCTTTTGTTGCCGAGGCGATGCTGCGTATATTGCTGACGGCAACCGCCGCGTCTCCCACGATCCGGGCTTCAACCGCGGCGGCGATCTCCGTTAATGAGCGTTCGGACATGATGACTTAATATACCGAAGGCTCTCCCACAGGCCTGGTTTTCCATCGGCGATGCATCCACAGCCACTGGTCGGGATAATGCCGGGCGTAGTGCTCGAATACTTTGGTAAACACGGCCGTGTTGCTGACTGCGTCCGCCTCGTCATTGCCGGTACGGGTAAGGACGATTTCCGGATCGAACCGGATACGGTACCTCCCGGTCGCGCTGTCCCAGAAGGTGAACGCCGGTACCACGGCGGCCCCGGTCTTTAACGCCACTCGCGCCACGCCGCTGGCGGTGCAGGCCAGCTTGCCAAAATAATCCACAAAGACCCCCTGTGGCGGCGTCATGTTCGTGTCCATCAATATGCCCACGGTTTCGGCGGCCCTCACCGCCGCGAGTATCCCACGGGCAAACTCCTGCTTGTCCAGCGTCTGGTTGCCGTGCAGGGTGCGATACCGTTTTACCAGCTCGTTGAGAGGACGGTTATCGAGGTCGCGCACCACAATCTTGATCGGGTTCCCATAGACCGAATGGGCAAAGGAGCCGACCTCCCATCCGCCGAAATGTCCGGTCAGGAGCAAGACTCCCCGCTGGCGCGCGCGTGCCGCCTCGAAGTTTTCAAAGCCATCATAGACGGCAATCGTGTGGACATTTTCCCGGGTATAGCTGGGAAAGCGGCAGAACTCCGCCAATTGGCGCCCCAGGCCCTTGTAGACGCCGCGCAGGATGCGTCCGCGCTCGGCTGCCGTGCGCTCCGGAAAGGCGATCGCAAGATTCCGCATACCCACGCGGCGCAGCTTGGGAACGAGTATGTAAGCCGCCAGCCCAATTCCTATCCCAATGCCGTGACTCAGGACCCGTGGCAAGGCCCCCAGCAGGCGGACCAGCGACCACACCATCCAGTATTCCAGACGTTCGCGCATTCGAAGGTGTGACGGTACACCACCCAAAATTTCATGTCAAACCTAAGGTCTGCGCGGATGAACACCGCAAGGCAAATAGGATAAAATCAAGACCTGTCGCAGGGAAGGCGGATTGAATGTCAGCGGTCGAAAGAAATAATGCGAGGGTGGTCGGCAAAGGCTCCCGGCCCATGATCTTCGCCCACGGTTATGGGTGCGACCAGAATATGTGGCGGTATGTTGCCCCCGCGTTTGAGGCCGATTACAAGGTCGTTCTCTTCGACCATGTAGGCGCCGGCAACTCCGATATAAGCGCCTTCGATCGCACAAAATATAGGACTTTGCACGGCTATGCGCAGGACGTGCTTGAGATCTGCGACGAACTCAAGCTTGAAAACGTGACTTTCGTCGGACACTCGGTGAGTTCGATGATCGGCGTCCTTGCCGCAATCCAGCAACCCCATCGCTTTGAGAACCTGGTGCTGGTGGGTCCTTCGCCGCGTTATATCAATGACGGCCCGTACCGGGGAGGGTTCGAGCGCCAGGACATCGACGGCCTGCTCGACATGTTGGACAGCAATTATCTGGGATGGGCCGCGACCATGGCGCCCGTGATCATGGGAAATGGCGAGCGCCCGGAGCTGGCCACGGAACTTGAGAACAGCTTTTGCCGCACCGATCCGCAGATCGCCAAGTTTTTCGCGCGGGTCACCTTCCTCTCCGATAATCGCGCCGATCTGGCAAAGGTCCGCGCCCGGACGCTGATCCTTCAATGTTCGAGCGACGCCATCGCTCCCTTGAACGTGGGCGAGTTTGTGCACCGTCAGATTCCGGGCAGCGAGATGGTGGTGATGCAGGCCACCGGCCATTGTCCGAACCTGAGCGCGCCGGAAGAGACGATCTCCGCGATGAAAACCTTCCTTGAGCATTCGTCACCGTCCCGGGAGATGTTATTGTCCTGTGGATAGCGAGATCGGGGTACAAGCCGCTTTAGAGCTGTTTGAGGCTGCGCCCTGCGGATATCTCTTTACCCAGCCTGACGGCACCATCACCAGAGTCAACCAAACCTTTCTTCGCTGGACCGGCTACACTAGTTCCGACCTGGTGGACCGCAAACGTTTTCAGGAACTGCTGACGGCCCCGGCCTCCATCTTCTACGAAACCCACTTTTCGCCGCTGTTGCGCATGCAGGGCTTCGTCAGGGAGATCACCGTCGAGATTGTGTGCGCGAATGGCCATGCCCTTCCGGCGCTGGTCAACTCGACCATCCAGGCCGATGCCGCCGGCGTCCCCATGTTGGTGCGCACCACCGTCTTCGATATCCGGGAGCGGCGCAGATATGAGCGCGAGCTGCTGCTGGAGCGGCGAAAGGCGGAGCATTTGGCCTCCGTTGTGGAAGATGCGAGCGACGCCATCATCACCGCGACCCGTGAGTTGATTGTGACCACATGGAACCGCGGAGCGGAGTCGCTGTTCCACTACACCTCCGCCGAGGCGGTGGGCCGCAATCTACGCGACCTGATCGTTCCGGCGCACGACTTTGAGGAATTCGATAAGCAGCTCGCCAGGCTGCTCTCCGGACATTCAGTGCAGTACGAGACGACACGGCGGGACAAGCAGGGCGAGATGGTCGCGGTCTCCGTGGTCGTGACGCCGCGCATCGAGCCTCCCGATGAAGTAGTGGGCGTCTCGGCGATCATGCGCGACATTCGCGCCAGAAAGCGGACGGAAGAAGCGCTGATCCGCACCGAGCGCCTTGCTTCTGTCGGCAGAATGGCGGCAGCGCTGGCCCATGAGATCAATAATCCGCTGGCGGGCGCCGTGAATTCGCTCTATCTTGCGCTCACTGATCCGGGGACTACACCGGCGGCAAGAGAATTCCTGGAGAAGGCGGACGCTGAACTGCAGCGCATCACGCATATTACCCGGCAGGTGCTTGGCTTTTATCGCGAATCCAATAAGCCAGCCCTGGTTCGCGTGGGCGAAGTGCTGGACTCGGCGATCCAGGTCGTCCAGGGGCGAGCGCAGGCCAAGCGAATCACCATCGAAAAACAATATGACCATGATCTGGAGGTGACGGCAGTCGTTGGGGAGTTGCGCCAGCTCTTTTCCAACCTCCTGCTGAATAGCCTTGACGCCGTCGAAGAGGGAGGAAGGATCGTGGTGCGCGCTTCCCGCCTTTCCGGCACCGGCGGCACAGCGGTCAGGGTGACGGTGGCGGACACAGGAAAGGGTATCCCGCGATTATTAATGCCGCGCGTTTTCGAGCCGCTGTTCACTACCAAGGGCAATTTGGCCACCGGTCTGGGGCTCTGGGTCAGCAAAGAAATTGTCCAGCGGCACGGCGGCAAAATCCAGTTGCGCTCCAACGCCGAGCCCCCGGTGACATGGACAGCAGTCTCTGTGCAACTGCCGGTCCCCGGGGATGATCTTCCCGGATAGCGTGCCGATGGTCCGCAGGGGCAGACGCCATTGCATCACCGGGCTTGTGGGCGGCATCACAGACACAGACGACCGGACTGAGGATGATGCGGATAAGGTTCGGTCTTTCAGCCGCATAGCAGTCAGACAGGAAAGGAAACAAATATGAAAAAGATTATTGAAGTTGCAATGATCGTAGTCCTGAGTTGCGCGTTCATTTCAGCGCAGAACACATCATCCACTAGCCAGGGCACCATGGGCACGATGGGGCAGGACCAGGGCAGCCAGAATCCGCAAATGCAAAACATGGGCCAGATGCGGGCCATGCACGAAGAGATGATGAAGAACATGCGGGCCGACGTGGACAGCATGAAGGCAACACTCCAGCAAATGCAAAATCAGTTGGGCACGGTCTCCGATACCTCCGTCCACCAGCAACTGCAGTGGAACGTGGACCTCTGGCAGAAGTTGCTGAATAACCTGGACAAGCACCTGGCAATGATGAACCAGATGATGAACTCGCATCCAGGAATGATGATGCGCCAGAAAGGCATGACGAAGGGCGGCCCCAATCAATCGGGCCCGCAACCTTCAAAGTAGCGTGTGGCGAGTGTGGCAGCCAAAAGGCCAGGCTCCGCTGCCCCAAACCTCTAGCGAGCAGGAGAACCGGGACAGATTGGGAGCGGAGTTGTGCCTTTTTTCAGGCCAAAAGTGACTGTTCCTCATATGTTCTTAAGAAGAAGATTTGGCGTCCCCGACGGGATTCGAGCCCGCGATCTTGGCTTTGGTGATGAAGTCGCTACGGTCAGAGT
>CAYTQA010000106.1:0-7496 GCA_964439495.1 uncultured Terriglobales bacterium
CGCTGCCCTGTCACGGCAGAGGCCGCGGGTTCGAGTCCCGTCGTCCCCGCCATATCTTCAACAACTTACGAATCTGGGCCACACCTGATCCGGGGATACTAAGGTACATAAGCGCCCCATCCGCATTTTCCTGCACGAAGCAACCCGAGCAGCGGCCCTCACTGGATGAGGGTTGATCGTTTCCCCCGCAGCACTCCGGCAGGCAATATGGCGTCGACAAGTTTGTCTTGGGCCAAGTGCTTGCTGTTGGGTGTTGCCTGCAGGTACTTGTTGGGTCACATGAAAAGATTGCTGTGACGCAGGTAGTCGCGGATGGTGGGTTGGTGTTCTCCCATCTCTGCCAGCATCGTCCCCACGGTGTGGCGAAACGTATGCCCGCCCACGCCAGTGATGCCGAGCTTGTCGAAAGCCGGCCGGATCTTCCGCTTCAGAACCGCGGCCAGATCGAGCGGATTCCGTCCTTTGCAGCAATGAGACGGAAAAACGAAATCGGTTGGTTGTGTGTAGAGACTGAGCCGCGCGCGCCGGGGACATTCGAGAGGTCCGCAGTGCCTCTGGGGCCGTATACGCCGTATTGATTCACCACGTTGGATCCGCTTACCCAAGTCCATGTATTCGTCGCGGGAGTGTACTTCCAGAGGTCGTTCAGCGCTCCGAAGCTCGCGTTCGAATCACTTCCCAAGCCGCCAAACAGCCACAGATTTCCAGACGGATCTGACCACGACACAGCGGCGACACGCACGCCGGGGACATTTGGCCGGATCGGGAACTGCGCGCGTGCCATACACGCCGGCGCCCGGGGAGAGAGCGCTAGAGGTGATGGCTAACATCGATTGCCGTGCGCAACTACCGGTTCTCAAGGAATATGGCAAGCGACTGGATATTGCGATCAGCGGACAGAGGCGCAAACCGTTGAATCATAGGACATTATAGACCGTAGCAGCGGTCTTGCGGATGCAATCCAGTTCAGATTGACATCCCCTCGTTATCAGGCGATACTTCACACTCCCCACAGGTATATCGAGGCGCCATGTCGGAAATTAAGAACAACTTTGCATTCGATTACCCTTCAAGTTTGCTGCCAGTACTTGCAGCGCCGAGTCGGGTGTTCAATGTAAGCCATGCTTATTTAACGAGCATAGGGCCAGCATTAATTGGGCTAATGCTAATGTTGGTTGCAAGTACTTGCGGTGCAGAGACGCGGCAGATTGGGGAGCAGGCTGCCGTCGAGAACCGGAATATCAGAATGCCGTCGTCGGGAGTGTTCGTCCGATGTTCGGGAATCCGCCAATGGTTCCAGCTTGGAACTTCGCAGCACGACTCGCGCTGACTGTTTTTGTTCCCGGAGCACTGGTGCTTTCGATTTCGGGCAAGCGCCGTCGTTTCATATGTGTTGCGGCCTTGATTGTGGTGGCGTTTACGTTGTTCTCCTGTGGTGGGGGCGGCGGTGGTGGGTCATCAGCACCCCAACCGAACACCGTGACCACCCCGCCAGGTAGCTATAGGGTGACGGTCACTGCCACTACCGGGAGCTTGCAACATAGCGTGCAGGTCACTTTGGTCGTAAATTAGTTGAGACGAAATAGCATCCGGTTCAATCTGCGCAGTACCGAATCCACGCCTCGCGCAAAACTTCGTTCGCCCGCGCACTCAGAGTGGCACAATGGTGGTTCTTAGAAAGTGCGATCGGCTTGATTGCGCTACTACCCAAGCGCTGAGCTTAAACTCTTGGCCGAATTCGGGTGTATCTTTCGAAGGGTCCTCCACGACGGCCGAGTGATCAAAATCAACGGAATCCCGGTGCGTCCTTTCGATCCACTTTTCCTCGCTCAAGGTGCGAACGTTGCAGGTGCGAAACTTTATGGCCGCCCACTCGAGTACAAGCTCAGAGTGCCGGCATTCGTTGAATCGCCAGTGCCGGTTTCCGTTGTGTCCGTCAGGTGTTCTGAGTTACCGATTGAACACTGGCATCAGTTCTCAAATGAGAAGAAAAATGAACTCAGTATTGCGAAAAATGCTGGTGTGTTCATTGTTATGGCGGGCAGAGAAATCGATTATGGTGGTATTTCATGGGCGCCAAGCGCAAAGAAAACTACGATTATTGGTGGCGATGCGAAGTCGCATTGTCTCCTGAATTGGATGAGTTCTTCGGTGTTACGCACAGCAAGCAAAAAATCAATCCCTCTATACTGCTCTCCTCCATTCTCGCTCCCGAAATTGAGAAGATCGCCCTGGAACTCAACAGCCGCGTCCGGAGAAAATATGCGAACATCAAATCGGAAGGCGCACACACAAAGCCGCTAAAGCGCCTCCAATCGAAGGATCATCTTCTTGAGCCTCCGCAACCTCCCCACGCTAGCAAGGCTCTAATAGAAAAGCCACCTGATTTGAAGCTGCTGAGGAAGCGCAACGACGGAGTGAATGGCTCGCGTTTCGCAGTTACTCACAACCCCGAAGAGCACAACTTTTTCTTTTCCGCACAGTTGCGCAAAGGCCTTCTATCGTTGAATATGAGTGCCCCCCATTCTATTTGGGGGCCACAGACGACTGCTTTCCGACGCGCCCAATAAAGCCCTGCTCATGTAGAGTCCGAGGCGAAATCAACAGATCCTGATAAGTTGACTAGCATTGTGGAGTATATTTCCGCGTGGCGCGCTGGCACAATTCTGCGGCCGCAACCGTAATTCGAGGATAGGAGCACTTCTGTCCTACCCCGAAGCGCTGCCCGTACTTCGAGCGGCGGCGCCCTTCGAGGCAAAAAAATCCGGAGGATAATCCCTTATGCGTCTCCACCGAGCCCTTGTATGGACTCTGTTGTCCCTCGCCTCTCTCACCCTTTCTCTCCATGGCCAGGATTTCAAGAAGCAGGTCATCTACCAGATCGTGACCGACCGCTTCGTGGATGGAGATTCCACCAACAACGATCCTCCGCAGAGCTCGGGTCTTTACGACTCCACGCAAACCAATTGGCACGCGTACTGGGGTGGCGATCTTGCCGGCATTCAACAGAAGATGAGTTATCTCAAAGGGCTGGGCGTGACCGCGCTATGGATTTCACCGCCGACCGACAATGAAAACCTGAACACCAATAGCGGAACGCCTATCAGCGCTCCTTACCACGGCTATGCTTCCCGCGATTTCAAGCGCATCGAGGAGCATTTTGGCAGCGCCTCCAATGACTGGACGGCCTTCGACAATATGGTCAGCGCCGCCCATTCGAACAGCATTAAGGTGATCGTGGATTTCGCCCCCAACCACAGCAACGATGCCAATGACGGCGAATACGGTTCTCTCTATGACAACGGTACCTTCGTCGCGGCATGCAATAACGATCCGAATGGGATCTTCCACCATAATCCCAACATCAGCGACTTCTCGGACCGTTACCAGGTGCAGTACTACACGCTCGAAGGGCTCTGCGATCTGAACCAGGAGAACTCGACCGTTGACAATTACCTGAAAGTGGCGATGCAACAGTTCCAGCAGCACAACGTGGATGGCTTTCGCATCGATGCCATCAAGCACATCACCTGGGGCTGGGAGTACAGCATGGTGAATTCAGTTTTCAGTTATGGTCCCAGCTTCCTGTTCGGCGAATGGGCCGGCGGGGACAGCGACGCTCTGTATCATGATGCCTATAAATTTGCGAACAAAAGCGGCATGTCATTGCTTGATTTCGGGGTGAATAACGCGATTCGCGACGTTTTTGCCAGCAACAATAACTTCTCCGAGCTGGACAATACCATTTCTTCCGAGAACAACCAGTTCACATGGCAAAACGACCAGGTGACCTTTCTCGATAGTCATGACGAGGCCCGCTTCCTGACCCTCAACAACAATATCAACCGCCTCATCGAGGCCGAATCGTTCATGCTCACCGCTCGAGGGGTCCCGGTGGTGTATTACGGGGACGAGCAATACCTGCACAACGATACCTCGGGCGGCACCGATCCTTACAATCGGAATGCCATGACGTCATTCGATACCGGAACGACGCTTTACCAGGTCATCGGAAAGCTGACCGCCCTGCGGCAATCGAGCAATGACGCGCTCGCCTATGGCACCAGCCAGCAGCGCTGGATCAATAATGACGTTTACATCTACGAGCGAAAGTTTTTCAATGACGTGGCGCTTGTGGCCATCAACAAGAACGACACAACCAGCTACTCCATTACCGGACTCAATACCGCCCTGCCCGCCGGCTCCTATGGAGATTATCTTGGCGGGTTGATGGGGGGACTCTCCATCTCCGTCAGCGCCGGTTCAGGTGGCAATAATCCGGTCACCGCATTCACGATTCCGGCTCATTCCGTATCGGTCTGGCAGTACGCGAGTAGCGCTTCTGCCCCGGAGGTCGGGTCCATCGGGCCCACGGTCGCGCAACCAAATGTGAACGTCACGATCGCGGGCAAAGGGTTCGGCAGTTCTACCGGGACCGTGCTCTTCGGCTCGACTGCTGCGCATATAAACAGTTGGTCCGATACGGCGGTCAATGTCACCGTCCCAAACATCGCCAATGGAGTGGTGAATGTCACGGTGAAAAATTCGTCCGGCGCCGCATCCAATACCATTCAATTCACCGTGCTCACCGCGAAGCTCATTCCAGTCACATTCACGGTCAATAATGCCAGTCCCACTAACACTGGAGATTACATTTTCCTGACTGGGAATACTGTGGAGCTGGGCAATTGGGGTACGACCTTCGATACGGCGGTCGGTCCGATGCTCGACCCGAACTATCCCAATTGGTTTTTGAATGCCTCCGTCCCCGCCGGCCAGACGATACAGTTCAAGTTCATCAAGATCTCGTCCTCCGGAACGGTGACCTGGGAAAACGGTTCCAATCACACCTATACGGTCCCCACCAGCGGCGTGGGATACGTAAACGTCAATTGGCAGTATTGATTCGCTAAGGAAAACAAATGGGCCGGTGCAAGCCGGCCCATTGCCTTAATGCATTCCAGGCTTCTACATCGCTGAACTTTGCCTGAGCAGCGTCGTTTTGGCCAGCCAGCTTCGCGATCGCCGATCAGAATGAGAGTCTTACCGCAAACTGCAATTGACGTTCGCTGAATGGCCGTGTGCTGCGAATAATCCCGAAGTTGTCCGGTCCGTCGCTCCAGTTGAGGTCCGGATTCCCGAACTGTGGCGTATTCATGATGTTGTACGCTTCCGCGCGCAACTCTAAACGCAGGCGATCGCTCAAATCGAAGTTCTTGAAAATCGATGTGTCCCACGTGGTTACGCCGGGGCCATGGAAATGATCGTTCCCCAGCGAGCCGGGCCTTGTGTACACTCCCGATGAATTTACCGGCGGCATGGCGAATGCCGAGTAGTCGATCCACCGGACACCCCCATTCAGAGGGGCCAGTACTCCGTTGTGAGCGCCTCCGATATAGTCAGGACGGTTCATCGGCAATCCATTCACCAGAATGTCGAAGGGGGCGCCAGTCCCGAGTGTGACGATGTTGTTCCATTGCCAGTCGCCCAGCACCACATCCACCCCACGATTCCAATTTGCGCCAAAGCGCCGTGAGCGGCCGAGAGGGAACTCGTAGAGAGAGCTGAAGGTAAAGAAATGACGCCGGTCTTCCGGCGAATTGCCACGATTGAGGCGGAGGTCCGCGCCCTTTCCGGGGAGGATGAAGATGCGATTGTTGGAATCGAATGGCCCCGAAGAGTCGCTGATCGCATGAGACCAGGTATATGAAGCGGTGTACTGAAGGCCTTCGGAGAGGCGGCGCGTGATTTGTGCCTGCAATCCATGGTAGGCGGCGGTTCCCGAAGCAGAGCCAACGTTCACGACGAGCCCGGTGCCAGGATACATAGACGCGCCCTGCGCGGAGGCCAGCATCTGGTTATTGAAATTGAACCAGGTCATCAGATGGTCGGCTTTATAGCCCACGTAAGCCACGCTGGTTGCCGTGTTGCTCCCCCATTGGCTTTGCGTCTGCAGGTTCCATTGCTGCACGGTTGAAGTCTGGTTGTGCGGTGGAGTCGCGATTACAGTCGCGTTCCTGGGCGCCGCCGGATTGATCACCGGCCCTGGCGCGGGCAGAGGACCGGAGGCGTTGCTGGAATTGGAGCTGTACTGGGCCGCCGAACCGGAGAGTGTAATCCGGTATCCGTTGGCTGCCTGATAAATGTCCACTCCATTGAACTCGGGATTATTGCTGAGCTGGTTGCCGACACCTCCGCGATCGGGGAAGTAAAAAATCCCATATCCGCCGCTCACGACGCTCTGTAAACGGTCCTCAAGGCTGTATGCGAATCCTATGCGCGGAGCAAAATTGTTGACATCGGTAGGGAGCAGGCTGCGAGGCAGAGCAGGGTCTCCCGCTTCAATCAGTCTGCCGGTCGAGAGGTCGAAGTTGGATTGCCGGTTATCGCGCTCGGTGGGATTGGTGAAAAGGTCGTAGCGCAGTCCGTAGTCCAAAGTGGTCCGGTCATTAAGATGCCAGGTGTCCTGGACGAAGTATCCGCTCTCCCAATTGTGCGTATGAAAGGTGGAGAGTCCTACGCCGATCTCATAATCCGTGAACCCCGCGAGAAGCTCGGAGACGTCGTATCCGGTAAAGCGCCCGCTCCCTGAAAACTCCGAACCGTCGATAAGAAAATAACCTTTGGCGAAATTTCCCTGGTAGAAGTTCAAGTGGCGCTCGATGGCATTCAGTCCGATGGCAAAGGTATGCCGGCCCCGGACCCACGAGAGCGTGTCCTCGGCCTGCCGGCTATCGTCATTGACAATGTAAGGGCCGCCGTCGCCGCTGAACTGCAACTCGCTATTGTTGCCGCCGATAAGGGCGCCGCCCCCGAGAAAAGAAGTGCGGTTCGCTCCGGGAATTCCAAGCTGTTGGGCGAGTAGAATATTGTCGAAGGGAGGACGATAGGCGAAGAGTTCTCCCGTATATCCGAAGCGAAAATCGTTCAGCAGATTGGAGGTGAATTTGCGAGTATAGCCGCCTCCAGCGGCGCCAATATGGGTGGGAGTAGTACCGGACCCAAAACCAGCAGGCAGAGCGGGAAACAGCGAGGTCAGCGAAAGCTCGTCATGGGCATAGCTGTAACGGGCGAAGAGCTGGTCGGAGCCACTCGCCGCATAATCCAGGCGTACATCGAAGTCATTGAAGATGCGATTTTCGTGCTGCTGGGCGGCGTAGTTATTTTCAATTCGTCCGGGAATATTCGGCAGCGGAAAGGCATTCAGGTAGCGTACGGCCGCCGGGTTCAGGCGGTTGGATGGAATCCTGTTGCCGGGGAACTGCTGGCAGGTGAGCGGATCGTAAATTCCGCCGTTCACCGGGACCGTGCTGGAGCAGGCTGTCAAAGCGCTGTTTGGAGTTGTAGTCATCCCCGTGCCGAGCAGTTCCGAAAAGTCGCCCTGTCGCATGAGCGGACTCGGAACAGTGGCCAACTGCGGCTCCCGAAAGCGATGTTGAAGGACGCCCTGGTAATCCGCAAAAAAGAAAACGCGATTGCGCCGAAGCGGACCACCG
>CAYTQA010000106.1:7506-9586 GCA_964439495.1 uncultured Terriglobales bacterium
GGAGGCGCCGGGCGCGCTGAAATAGGCGTCATTGGCGTCAAAAATGCTGTTGCGAAGGAACTCATATCCCGAGCCGTGAAACGAATTCGTGCCGGATTTGAGTGATGTTTCGACGATCGCCCCGCCGGCGCGCCCGAATTTCGCCGGCGCCACGCTGGTGCTCACGCGAAACTCCTGGATCGCTTCCGCGGGCGGGAACAGGATGATCGTATTCACCAGTGATTCATTGTTGTCGAGCCCGTCGAGAAGATAGTTGTCCGCCTGCGGACGCAGCCCGTTCACCGAGAGCGCCGCGCCGCCCGTCTCCGAATTCCGGTAGGTCTCGGCATTGGTTCCGAGCGTGCCGCCGCTGGCCACATTGCCAACAGCCCCGCGGGTAACGCCCGGGGTAAGCAGCGCCAATTGGGTGAAGTTGCGCCCGTTCAGCGGCAGCTCAGTGACTTGTCTGCCTTCGATGACGCTGCCCATGGAACCTGGATTCGTGCCAATTAGCGGTGCGCCGCCAAATACGGTGACACTCTCGGTGATCGATCCGAAGGGAAGCGTGAAGTTAAGGGCGACGGCGGATTCGATGTGCAGGACGACATCCGGCTTCAGCACGCTTTTGAATCCCGGCTTCGTGATCTCTACCTGATAGATGCCGGGAACAATGTCCGTCAGAAGAAAAAGGCCGTCAGAATCCGTTGTGCCCGTGTAGCGGGACCCGGTCGCCACATTCGTCGCGGTCACCAGGGCGTCCTGGACCGCCCCGGTTTTTACGTCTGTCACATGGCCGCTGATGCTGGCGTTGGTGCTCTGCGAAAATCCAAGGACGGGCGAGATGACGAAGAGAATGACAAAGAGGGTCCACCGCGCCATGCGGTTGGAAGTGAAATGGAATTCAAGTTTGATGGAGGGCGACGTTGCGTTACCTCAGGGATGATTCGGCGGAGTTCTGAGAGACGCAAACAATAAATGCTTTCCCGTGGGACTGCGTTTGGCGCCGTGCGTCTCCAGGGTAACGAAGACCGCATCGATTTGCGACAGCAGTTTTGGGTCATCCAGACGCAACACCCACCGCCGTTTGGCCTCGTTATCAAGATAGAAGATACCCATATTTAAAGGACGCTTATCCTGAGGGCCGCGGCGTCCCCACGCCTGGAAGGTGCTGGCATCGTGTATGCCCGGCTCCTGGTCGAGGTCAAAAGCATAAAAGATGAGCGATTTGCCGGCGGTGTAAAAGACCCGTCCAAACACTTTCTGCGCCTGGCCATTGCGGTCAATGTCAAAGACATCCGCGATGTAGAGATCGCGCGCTCCCATCAACTCGCGCACATCGCGATCGGAGGCCAGAAACTGCTCCTGCTGCCGCGATTGTTCTTCCGCCTGCCGCAGGTGAATGGTGGCATCGCTCAGTTCCGCCTGCAGCGAAGCGACTTGCAACTCGACATTCTTGCGCTCGTCGCGTGATTTCATCAACTGCTCTTGCGCGGCTTGCAGCAGCGATTCGGAATGCTGTAGCTGTTCCGCGAGAGCTTCCCGTTCATGGCTCAGGGAAGTTTTGTCGGACGTGAGCTGCGCGACTTGCTCCTGGAGAAGCCCAATTTCTTGCTCAATGGATAGGTCCTTCGCGCGGGAGTTTGAGAGCTCGGTCGCCTTCTCGTTCAGTTGCGCGCTCAATCGATTTACTTTTTCCCGTTCCAGGCGCAGACGCGAAGTGAATTCTGCCATGACGTCTTGGCGGACCAGCGCTGCGCCGAGACCGGCGGAGGATGGATGCGATTGAACTTGGGATGGATGGGCGTCCGCGCTCGCGCGCAGCAGGGCCTGTTTCGCTCCATGACTCTGGCCAACTTTATACATCGCCAGGGAAACCGCTGCCAGAAGTAAAGTGGCCGCGACGCTCCCCCATGTTGCCTGGAGTGTGGGAATGCGCCGCCATACGGGCGCGGGCGGAAGAGCGCGGTGGCGCGGTTCCGTGAAGACTGGCTTCGGTCCAGCCGTTCCCTGCGAAATACGGCGGAACAATTCTTTCTTCGCAATCTCGGGCGACCAATCGGATTGGGACGCTTCATTCTGTGGGCTGATGTCCGCGCCGATG
>CAYTQA010000107.1:0-279 GCA_964439495.1 uncultured Terriglobales bacterium
TGTAAAAATGCCATGCACATTGCGCAAGCGCTGGCGAAGAATCCGAAGATAAGCCGGGTGATGTATCCGGGGCTGCCCGATCATCCCGGACACGAACTGGCAGGCAGGCAGATGCGGGATTTTGGCATGATGATGGCCATCGAACTGCGCGGCGGAGGCGAAGCCGCGGAACGATTTATTGATGGCCTCAAGCTCTGGTATCTGGCCACAAGCCTGGGCGGCGTCGAATCCACGGTCTCTTACCCGGTGCTCGCCTCCCATCTTAACGTTCCAGCGGAC
>CAYTQA010000107.1:289-9571 GCA_964439495.1 uncultured Terriglobales bacterium
CACCGTGCGCCTGTCAGTGGGGATTGAGGACAGCTCTGACCTGATCGCCGACCTGGAACAGTCGCTGCGCAACTGCTGACCAGCGCCAGCAAGTTAGCGAGCGTGTCAATTTGCCCCCGGGAAGCTCATAAATTCATTTATAAGCTCAAGGAAAAGACTGGGTTGACGGGATGAAAGTGCCCTATTCCCAAAACAGGACTTTTGCGGCTGGAAAACGTCCAATAAAATCGGAATAGCTGGCGGTTTGTCTGCCGTCATCAGTGACATTTAGGGTATAAGGAACATGGTCCCATTCAGCCATCGGTAGAGCGTGTTCTTTAGTGTTGCCGGGAAATCCGGAGCTTTGGTTTAAGCTGTTGAGATTGAGGTTCTTTTTGACAAGATTTTATCAACAAGGAACGTTCATAGCGGCTATGGGAGCGGTGGTTTTATTTCTGACCTCGTGTCAGCCCAGCGCTCAAAAGCGTCCTTCAGCTCAACCGCCGATGCAGGCCAAGGCTCCAACCTTACGTCCGCAGGCGCCGCAGCCCAGGCCGGTTACCCCAGCTCCTCCTCGGCCTTCTCCAACCCCCACTCCAGCGGCGGACCCTGTTGCCACGCTGATCCAACGGGTAGAGAGGCAATACCAGCAAGGCCAATCCGAATATCAGGCGGGACATCTTGAATCCGCCAAGAGCAATTTCGATGCTGCGGTGGACATGCTGTTGCAGGCGCCTTTCGATCTCCGCTCGGACGACCGGCTGCAGAACGAGTTTGACAAGATCGTGGACGGAGTCAATCAGTTGGAGATGGTCGCGCTGAAAGAGGGCGATGGCTTTACCGAGCAGCGCACCGTTCCTGCCCCTATTACAGAAGCTAACGAGGTCACCTTTCCCGTCGATCCCAATATCAAGGCAAAAGCCGAAGAGCAGGTCAAGGAGACGGTCTCCGATCTGCCCCTGGTGGTCAACGATTACGTGGCCGGTTATATCAATTATTTCAATACCAAGGGGCGCAGCGTCCTGGAGCGGGCCTTGATCCGCGCTGGACGTTACCGGGACCTGATTCAGAAGACCTTCCGGGAAGAGGGAGTGCCTGTGGACCTCATGTACCTGGCCCAGGCCGAATCCGGCTTTCAACCTCTGGCATTGAATCCCTCCGGGGCGCGCGGCATGTGGCAATTCATGTCCAGCCGGGGAGCAGGCTACGGATTGCAGCGCAGTTGGTGGATCGACGAGCGTCAGGACCCGGTGAAGGCCACGCGGGCCGCGGCGCGCCACCTGAAAGACCTCTATAAGCAGTTTGGCGACTGGTATTTGGCGATGGCCGCCTACGATTCCGGACCGGGCATCGTGCAGCAGGCCGTGCGGCGTACAGGGTATGCCGATTTCTGGGAGCTCTACAAGCGCGACGTCCTGCCCAAGGAAACCAAGAATTACGTGCCCATCATTCTCGCCTTCGCCATCATGTCAAAGAATGCGGGCCAATATGGGCTGGACAAGCTGCAGCCGGAGTTGCCTCTGGAGACCGATACGGTGCGGGTCGATTATCCGGTGGACCTCCGTTTGGTGGCGGAATGCGTGGATGTCCCCGTGGAAAAGCTGATTGAGCTGAACACCAGCCTGCTTCGCCTGACCACTCCAAAGGACAGCAGTTTCGATCTGCGGCTGCCCGCAGGGACCAGGGAGAAGTATCTCGCCGCCATCGCCGCCATCCCCCCGGACAAGCGCGTGTTCTGGCGTTATCACAAGGTATTGGCGGGCGAGACCCTGGACGGAATTGCCCATAAATATCACACCTCGGCAAAAGTCATCTCCGAAGCCAATAATCTGGAGAGCGAAGAGCTGAAGACCGATGCCAAGCTCATTATTCCGGTGAATCCTGGGCGTTCAGGCCTCAACGGACAGGCGGTCGCCTTCTCCCGCAAGCCCACCCGCTATGTGGCGCGGCGTGGGGACACGGTGCTCTCCATCGCCGATGATTTTGGTGTCCCCGCGAGTAAGTTGCGCCGCTGGAACCACTTGAAGGGAAACGATGTAAAACGCGGAAAAGTGCTCGTGGTTTATAAGCCGGTGACCGGCGACGGGACCTCCGCTAATATCAACCGCCCCATGATGAGCCATTACCGGCCCAACCGGCGGAAATCGAGGCGAAAGTCCGCCCATGGCTCCTCCGGGCAGACGGCCGGCAAGCATGCGCGCCGCTCCAGGCCGCGCACAACAGCGGCTCTGCATTAATCTTTTCGATGCGTGGATTTTGTTGTACATTCTTAGGGGATTTGACATACGAACGATAGCTATTGCTATAATCCGCCCCTGTACTTATTGTTTAAGCAGCAGCGGTTTTAACCTCGAAGTGGGCGTAAAAATTCAGGAGGAAAGATGACCTTCCACGACGAACAGAAGTTGTATGCGCGGAATGAAGATGAGATGGATGAATACGGCGATACCGGCATGGACGAAGAGTCCATGGAAGACGAAGGTTACGAAGATGAGGAGGAAGAAGAACTCTCTGGAGTAGGCACTCCTTCGGGCGGCGGCTCTTCCTTTGGCGGAGCGACCGGGGGCGAGGGATCCAGCGAAGGCGGTGGTCCCGCCTCCCGCGGAAGGTCCGGCGGCGGCTCTTCGCGCAAGTCAGGCGGCGGCGCGAAAAAGAAGAGCAGCAAGAAGAAATCTTCTGCTTCGCGGCGTTCCGGTGGCAGCGCGAAAAAGAAGAGCGGCGGGGCCGCAAAAAAGAAATCTTCATCGCGCGGCGGCAGCGCAAAGAAAAAGAGCAGCAGCAAGAAGAAATCCTCTTCTTCGCGGCGCTCTGGCGGCAGCGCGAAAAAATCTTCTTCTCGCAGCCGAGGTGGCGCGCGCAAGAAGAAATAACTTATCTCTCAAACAAAAGCCGCGGAAAGTCTTCCGCGGCTTTTTCTTTTTTAAAGGCCCAATCTTTTGCGCGTGGATCCAGAATGGTCCACGCGAACGACGCGCCAATTTTATTTCTTGCCCTGCACCGCATTCAGGCAGCGCGCATAGAGCTGCAGAAGATGATCGGCGTGGTCTTCAGGTTTCTCGGCAATATTACCGCTAAAACCGGTGGTTGTAGTCGCCTTGCCCACGTTCGTGGTGGAGGCGATGAATTTCATCATGTCGAGCGCAATATCTTCATTGCGGCGTGATCCAAAGGCAACCGGCGGGACTTGGTCCATGAGTGCTCCTCCAGAAAAATAATCCAAAGATTTGATGCTAACAGATGGGGACAATGCAGCCTTGAAACCGGCCCTTCCCTGCTCTTGTATGGATGAAGACGAGAAAGATGGCGCAGAATTCCTTCCGCGTCATTCCCATCTTCGCTGATCGTTATTCGTAATGCAGCGCTTCCACGGGATCAAGCTGGGCCGCTCTGGCGGCGGGAACAGTCCCAAAGATAATGCCCACCATGCAAGCAACGCTGAGGGCGATAATCACCGACAATCCCGAAACCGGCACATGATAATCGGTGAGGAAACGCGCGGAGAAAGGCACCGCCAACCCAATGATGCTGCCAATAATGCCGCCGGTGAGCGAGATGAAGACCGCCTCGGTCAAAAACTGCAGCCGGATCTCCTGGCGGGTAGCGCCCACCGCCTTGCGAATTCCAATCTCCCGGATGCGCGCGCGCACGTTTGCCAGCATGATGTTCATGATTCCCACGCCGCTCACGATCAGGGTCACGGTCGAGATCAGCAGTAATACGATGGTCAAGGCATTGGCGCTTTGCGCTGCCACGGCCAGCAGTTGCGTAAGATTTTCGACGTGATAAACGGACTCAGGCCGGTGCCGCGACTGGATCACCTTGTGGATCAGCTCGGTGGCCTGGGGCACATCTCCGGCATCCGCCATGGACCAGAAGATCTGCTTCACTGATTCCGTGCCGGTAAAATACTTGCCCACCGTATAAGGGATCAGGACGGTGTCGTCGGCTATTTCCGATTGTCCAAAGGTCTCGACCCGCTCCTTGAATGTGCCGATAAGGGTGAACGGCAAGCCGCTGATTTTGATTACCTGCCCAATGGCGGCGTCCTGGCTCCCATAGGTGCGGACGGCAAACTGATAGGTGACCAGGGCCACCTTATTGCGCGTCATCTCATCTTCATCGTCAAAAAAGCGTCCCGCCAGGACCGCCAGATTGCGCACTTGCCGGTATTGCGGGTTTACACCCAGAATCAGGATCTCCCGCTCCTTGCCTCCGTTGGTGGAGATGCGATCGTTTAATTGCAGCATCACCGAAGAGGCCTGGATTCCCGGCACCTCCTGGTTGACCGCCCGCATGTCGTCGGCGGTGAGAAAGTCATTCAGGCTGGAGGTTGCGGTGGTCTGGCTGCCGCCTCCATAATCGGCGTAAATCATGTTGGCGCCGATCCCCTGAATCAGGCTGAGGATATATTGCTTGCCGGTCAGCCCGATGGTCACCACCAGGATCAGCGAGGCGGTCCCGATCACCATGCCCAGGGCGGTAAGAGCAAAGCGCACTTTGCTGGCGCAGAAGCTGTCCACCGCCAACTTGGCGATTTCGCTGAATACCATGGTTTTCGTGGCGCTTTGCAGTGTGGTTTCGAAGGACATACTTTCCTTATCGTAATGCCGCTCTTCCTCTCATGTCACCTCCGAAGCAGTCTTAGAAGAGTTCCCGCAACGCTTTTTGCGCGGCAAAGTACCCGCACATCCCGTGTACTCCTCCGCCCGGCGGGGTGGATGAGGAGCAAATGTACAGTCCTTTCGCCGGGGTCCCGTAAAGCCGGGCCGTGGGACGGAGAAAGAGCTGCCGAATATCCTGTACCCCGCCATTGATGTCCCCGCCGACCATGTTGGGATTGTAATTTTCATAGTCCGCGGGATACATCACCGAGCGGGCCAGTATACGATCGCGAAAACCGGGGGCGAAACGCTCGATCTGCCCTTCCATCCGCTCCACCATATTGAAGGTAGAGCCATTGGGCACATGGCAGTAGCCCCAAGCCGCATGTTTGCCCTGGGGCGCGCGCGTTGGGTCGAAGAGGCTTTGCTGGGCAAGCAGCACAAAAGGCCTTTCGGGGTGTTGGCCGGAATAGACTGTGCGCTCCGCCTCCGCTATTTCAGCCAGAGTTCCGCCCACATGCACCGTGCCCGCCCGGGCGCATTCTGATGCGGTCCATGGAATGGGTCCATCCAGCGCCCAATCGATTTTGAAGGCCGCCGCGCCATACCGGTAGCGCTCAAGCCGGCGGCGATATGAGAGCGGAAGGCGCTCTCCCGCAAGCGCCAGAAGCTGCCGCGGGGTGACATCGCACAGCAGCGCGCGGGCGGGGGACAACTCATCCAGCGAGCGGACGCGATAATCCAGGAATATCTTTCCGCCCATATCCTTTAAGTGGGCCGCCAGCGCATTTGCAATGGCCTGAGAGCCGCCTTTGGGAAAGGGCCATCCTATGGTGTGAGCGCACAGCATAAGGACGAGTCCAAAGGAGGCTGTGGCGGCGCGGTCCAGCGGAAGCATGGCGTGGGCCGCCATGCCCGCGAACAAGGCACGTGACGCTTCTTCTTTGAATTTGTGCAGCGCAAAACGCCGGGCCGAACGCAATCCATGAAGCCCAAATCGCGCCATTAGCAAAGGGTGCTCGGGCCAGCGCAGCGGGGCCAGCAAGTCTCCGCTCAGCTCCTTCCACTCCTTCGCAAGGGGCGCGGCAAAGCGGCGGTAGGTTTCCTTGTCCCTGCCGAGAAGCTCCGCGGTGCCATCAATCGAATGTTCGGATCATTACAGCGGAGCCGTTATCCAAGGGATGGCCCAGAGGCGCAGAGGGATGGACCATTCCAGCCCATATTTGTGCAAAGGCAAGCTCTGGAAGAAGGGCGAGCCCGCGGCCAGAGGATGGATCGCCGAGCAGACGTCATGGCGGAACTCAGGCAGCGTCAACTCCGCTGTCCGCGTGCCTCCACCGATGGTCGAGGCCGCCTCCACCAGGTTCACGGAACATCCGGCCTGCGCCATCACGATGGCAGCTGCCAGTCCGTTCGGGCCAGCCCCAATCACGATCACATCCGCGGGAGGAAGATCACGCTGCCGATCCATATCCTTTCAGTCTATTCGGTGGGAAGCCTTCCCAAAACCCATGACTTTGCGAACGATGCGCCGCGCACCATGCGAATCCCTTTGGGAACCTAAATGGGCAACACAATTTGTTGTATTCCTGTGCTCTCTTTATAGTGCAAATGATATTTTGAAGTTGCTCTGCACGCGCTCCGAATGAGTGCCTGTGAATGAAAATCTGCAAAGTTCCCTGCGCGCCTTTCAGGCGATGGCCGACTTTGGCCAGCAGTTAAACACAGAGCAGGCCTTCCCCGAGAGGGCCCAGCAGATGCTTCGCTCTCTGGCCTCCGCCATGGCCTCCCGCTGCGCCGCAATTTATGTCGTGAATGGAAAAACCGAGTTGCGCCTAGTCACAGCCGTGCAAGGGGAGCGCAGCCGATTTCCGCAAAACCTCCACTTCGCTCCACATCAGTTGGGAGAGATACTTTCTCTGCGCGGCCCGCGCGTGCTCAGCGACGCGGACCGTTCCCGATTGCTCTCTTCAGCCGCCCAGATGCCAGCCTCCTCCTCGCCTTCAGAGCTCTTTACGGTGATGGCTCCGCTGCGCACCCGATCGAGCCTGATTGGCATCCTGGTCCTGGGCAGCACCATGGAAGGCGCGACCTATGGCGAGCTCCAGATGGAAGGCGTTGGCCTGCTTTGCGGCCCGCTTGCCCTGCTGCTCGAAAACAATCACCTTATTCAGCAGCTCGAGGCCCAGACCAGGGACAATCTGCGCCTGGTCTCGAACATCGGGGAATTGCAGGAGCAGGCCCTGCAGGCCTTCGCCCTGGCCATTGACGCAAAGGACCCCAGCCGGAGCGGCCACTCGCCGCGCGTCGCCTGGTATGCGACTGCTATCGGCAGGGGCCTGGGAATGAGCGCCGAGGCGCTTGCCGGGGTCCGTGCCGCCGGCTTTCTGCATGACATCGGCGATATGAACATCGATAAGGCGCTGTTTCGCAAACAATCGGCCCTCCATCCGGAGGAGTTCCGGGAAATTGCGGACCACAGCCTTTTCGGCTACCAGATCGTGCGCAACATAAAATTTCCCTGGGCCGAGGTATCGGAGGTGGTCCGGTCGCACCATGAACGCGCCGATGGCTCGGGATATCCCGATCGCCTTCGCCATGATGAGGTCTCGCTGGCGGTCAAGATCGTTGCCGCCGCCGACAGCTTCGATGCCATGTTGAGCGAACGGCCCTATCGCAACTCCATGTCGGTCAGGACCGCGCTGAATGATCTTGTGCGCTTCACCCCACAAAAGTACGATGCCAGCGTTGTCCAGGCGCTTCTGGTGCAATTGCGGCGGGAGGTGGAAGGCAAAAGCGAAGAGCGCATCCTGCCGGTCGAGATGGAGACGCCCTCGGCCCGCGAATACGATGGGTTTTCATTCGAGCTGCTGAAAAAGATCACCAACCAGCGCGTGTTCTCCGCTTGATAGTCTCAACCTGCAATTCGAAGGAGCGCCAGTGAAAAACCCGGAGGGCCAGCTTGAGTCGATTCTGCGCGAAAGCACGCGCAGCCTGGTCCAGCACATCACCGCCATTCATGGTTATCTGCAACTGCTTCAGGGCGAAGAGATGAGCGTCCAGGCCAAGGCACTGGTGCGCAAGCTGCTGGAGCAGGACCAGCGCGCATGCTCAGTGTTGCAGACCCTGATCGGCCTGGAACAATCGCACAAGAACATCCTGGCCAACACCGCTTCCGGCGTGGCCCAGTCTGAAACCCAGCCGCCACGGCACACGGCATCCATTCCGCAACTTGCCATAAAGAGCTCCGGGCGGGTGCTTCTGGTGGGAAATGACAGCGCCGCCCTGGAGTTTCAACGGTCGGTGCTGCTCTATCTTGGAGGAGAGGTCTCATTCGAAGCCGACCCTGAACACCTGCGCACGCGCCTGCTGGAGGAGGAATTCGAGCTCATCCTGATCGATGAACTTTGCATCTCGTCCGCTCAGGCCGACGATCTGTGCGCCTGGATTGCTTCGAGGACCGAGGAAGTAAAAAATCGGGTGGTGTTTTTATCGGCGGGAGCGCTGAACAATGCCTTTGAGAAGCTTGGCTTCCGCACCCTGAGAAAACCACTGCAAATTCCGGAATTGATCGAATGCTCGCGGGAGATTCTTCCCAAAATCATGGTCACCGGCAAGGACACGGTGCAGTAAGCCTTGACCATCTTCGGGCAACATTAGAAAGTCCTATTGCTTGGCGACCGCCTCGGGCTTTCGTTGCGCCCGCACAAAGCGCAATACCACCAGGACCGCGGCTGACCAGGGAAACAGGACCAGAAGATATACCAACGTTTTCATGAGTTTAGCTCTCGCCATGCTGATTTTGCAGCCTCACTGCTTCCCTGTCTAACCCGCCCATTCAGGAATATACTCGGCGCCACATCGGCTCCCGGCAGAAAGGCCCAGAAACACTGTACTTGATAAAGATGCAGAGTCTTGCAATCGCGCGGCAAAAAAAAACGCCGCGAGTTTCTTTTTTCGATGACTTTGGTGTGAAACCGCCGCCAGCAGGCCTGGAATCCTCCCGCCGATTGGCCCCAGACCACTCCTCAATTACTTTGGTTTACCCGTTTATTATTGGCGGATTGTATAAATGTCCTCTTTCGACGATATATAGCTTAGGTGAGGCAGATGAAAGTACTGATTGTGGATGATGAGCCCTCGGTAGCGGCGATCCTTCGAATCATGCTCGAAAAGCATGGATTCGAGGTCCAGGTCGTGCATTCCGGGGCGGAGGCGCTCAACAAGGCGGCCGGCTTCGACCCTGACGTTCTCATCTGCGATCTTCAGATGCCCGGCCTGAGCGGCGTTGAACTCTCCAGACATCTGCATTATCTGCTGCCCAATTGCCGGAAAATCTGGATCTCAGGCTATGCCGGGCCGGAAATCCTGGAATCACCCTCCGCGCATGGGCTTCCAGTCACCCTGCTCACCAAACCCGTCTCCCAATCCGATCTTTTGCAGGCGCTCAGCACCACAGTTGCAAGTTAATCTCGTGTGGCCCAGCCGCCCCGGCTGTGGTTGCGCGTAAAGAGCGCGGCATTTTTCTCCTTATCTTTCAAATCTCTCCACTTCTTGTCATCCAGGGCGCCGCGCGAGGCGGTCCCGCTAGAATACAAGCGCATTCAGCGCAGGCGATCCTGAGCAACGCTTTTCGAGTACTGGTAAACTGTTGAAACCACTCATGCGGAGGGATGTGTGAGCGGTTGAAACAGGCGGTCTT
>CAYTQA010000108.1:0-4945 GCA_964439495.1 uncultured Terriglobales bacterium
CGCCGGCGGCAAGAAAGTCGGCCTCGAAGACAACAGCCACAAGCTCCGGCTCAACATGGAGCACGTGAATGCGGACCGCAATCACACGCTCGACGAGCTGGGGATCGCCAAGAACGCGCGCGAAGAAAAGATGCGCGCCCGCGAAGCCAAAATCAAGCAGGATGCCGAGAATGCCCGCATGATGGCACTCTACAAAAAGGAGATCCTCAAGGAAGCTCCTCCGGAAGGCGGGTTCGTTCCGCTCGGCAGCATCGCCATTCAACCGGCCCCCAGGAAGAAAGACACCCAGGAAGCCGAAGAACCGGTGATGGGCGACTGATTAGGTTCCATCCATTCGTAATAAAAGAGGCCGCCAGTCATGGCGGCCTCTCTATTTCTTGCGGAAAATCCAAATGGAAGGAACTCTACCGCTCCTTGGCCATTTCCAGCTCTTTCTTCCTGCGGATCTCTTCCATGACCGAGGAGATGAGCTCCTTGGCGTCATTGATCGACCGCAGGACAGTTTGAATATCCAGAGCAGGCTGTGCCGGATTGCGGTTGCTGGTGCAATACACGCCGTGCTGGCCAATCAGGACCAGGGCATCCGTCAGCACGTCCAGGGAGACCGCCAGACGGCCCCGTTCCAGCCCCATCATGAATTGGTGGCGCTCCAGTTCTTCCTTGCGATCGTCGAATGCGGACATAAAGCCATTGTAGATGGAGCGATGGCGATGTTGCCCAACAACTTCCGCCTTGCTGAAACCGCTAATATCGTCATACACTTAGGTTTGTCCTACCGGATGGGTTGGGGGGTGTTTTGTTTGGCAGAAGTTAGGGTGCAAGAGGGCGAACCTTTGGAGAATGCCCTGCGCCGCTTTAAGAGGAAAGTCCAACAGGAAGACATTATCAAGGAAGTAAAGCGGCACTCCTTCTACCTCAAGCCGGGAGAGAAAAAGCGCGTAAAAGAGGCGCTGGCCCGCAAGCGGAACCGTAAAAAAGCACGAAAAGAGCAAGAGTAGCCAAAAGGGCCGCCCGCGAGGCGGCCCTTCCTTTTTGAGGGCAGAAATTATTTTTTTGGGGACGATTAGAAAAAATTTGCAGCATTTTCATGGAAATTGTTGTACCGTTACGAACCGCAGTCCCAAAGTACAAATTTATGCAGTAAACCACGCCTTCGGGCGTGGAGGGCCGAACCATGTATCCGGGGATGGTACGAGTTTCCCGCAGCCGGCATTTCGAAATGCGGCACGCAATGAAAGATGTGCCAGATGCGGGTAGGGCGGAGGAAGATCTCTCAATGGAATTCCAGGACAAGGTTTTAAAGTGCAGTGATTGCGGCTCCGATTTTGTATTCACAGCGGGCGAGCAGCTTTTCTTTCACGACAAGCAGTTCAAGAACGAACCTAAACGGTGCAAGGCATGCAAGAGCAAGCGGGCATCATCGATAAGCAATACGGCCCCGGGGAACTCGCATCCCAAGGTGGAAACCCGGACCGTCTGTTCGCATTGCGGCAAGGAAACCACGGTGCCATTCAAGCCGACGCAAGGACGTCCGGTGTTTTGCCGGGAGTGCTTTCAGGGGCATCGCACCACGGCAGCAAGCGCGGCATCCTGATCTTTTTTTGTTGAGCGGCTCCAGGTAAGTCCCTCCTCTTGCGCATGGGGAAATTCCTGCAATCCTGCACGCAAATAAAAAAGACCCGCATGGCGCAGGCCTTTTTCTCTCTCATTGAACTGAATCAGTGCTTGGCGGCGACGGTCTTGTTTTCCTTGATGCCCTGACCTTTGCTGATCTTTCTTTGCGAATTTGCCGCGCCATTCTGCTTGCGGTCCTCATGCTGGATCAGAAGGGCCTCGATCTGGCGGAGCAGATCGTTTGTATTCATCGGCTTTACCAGCATGGAATCCGCGCCTTCATCCTTCCAGTCGCTTCCCAGCAGGGGGAAGGCGGTAAGGATGGCCACGGCGGGATCGTACTCCTGGTTCTTGGCGGAGCGGATCACATCGTAGCCGGCAGTCTCCGTCTCCATCCGCATATCGGTAATCACCATCTGGTAGGGACCGTTTGCCGGCAGCTTTTGGATTGCTTCCTTGGCCGAGGCCGCGGTTTCCACCTCAAAACCGTGAATTTCAAGAATAGCTTTCAGAGTGAGCAGAATCGCCAGCTCATCATCTACCAGCAGGATGCGACGTTTCATGGATACTCCAGGAGGTTTATTGGCGCCAAAACTTAATTTGTGATGCAAAAACGCGCAGCCTGGGTTGTGAGTACCTTACCTGTGACAGCGCCTGGTCCACTTGCCTGCATGCATCACATATTCCTTGCCATCGGTACAGTTGCTATCATAACACCGTGCCGAATTTTTATATTGAAAACTTCGGGTGCCGAGCAACCCAGGCCGACGGCGCGGCCATGGAACGGCAACTTGAACAACGGGGATTTACGCGCGCGGCAGAGGCTGGAGGCGCGGATGTTGTGGTGCTGAATACATGCACGGTCACGGCCTCCGCGGACCAGGATGCGCGGGCCGCGGTGCGGCGGATCCATCGTGAAAATCCCGCCTGCAGAGTGCTGGTGACGGGATGCTATGCGCAACGCGCTCCGCAGGAGATCGCGGCGTTACCCGGCGTAAGCTGGGTGGTCGGCAATTCGCACAAGACGCGCGTGGCCGACGTCATTCAGGGCGCATTCCCCGCCGCCGATGGCGCTTTTGTTTCACTCGATTCCCTGCGTCAACCTCGATCTGGCCAGGACAGTCTGCTGGTCGGCGACATCTTTGCCCATACCGAACTGCTGGCCGCCCCGGTCTTCGAACTGGGGGCAAACGCCAACAAGACCCGGCCCAACCTCAAGATTCAGGATGGATGCAATAACCGGTGTTCGTTCTGCATCATCCCTTTCGTCCGTGGCCACAGCCGTTCGCTCTCCGCGGCGGAGGTATTGCGCGAAGTAGAGGCCCTGGAGCAGGCCGGCTATCGCGAAATCGTATTATCGGGAATCAATCTGGGAAGGTGGGGGCGCGATTTCGAAAGGCAGGACCGCTTCCCCAAGCTGCTCTCTCTCATCCTGGAGCGGACGGCCATCGAGAAGGTGCGCATCAGCTCGGTCGAGCCGATGGACTGGAGCGAGGAGCTCATCGGCTTGATGGCTAGCTCGCCGCGCATCGCCAAACACGCCCATCTGCCGCTGCAATCCGGCAGCGATCGCATCTTGCGGCGCATGCATCGCAAGTATCGTCCATGGCATTATGCGGAGAAGCTCCGGCAAATCCGCGAGCTCATGCCGCAGGCGGCAATCGGGGCCGATGTGATGGTGGGCTTCCCCGGCGAAGACGATGCCGCATTTGAGGAGACCCGCGCTTTCATCGAACAATTGCCTTTCACTTACCTGCACGTGTTCACATATTCCGCCCGTCCGGGGACGCCTGCGGCGGAGATGGCCGATCAGGTCCCGGTCCACGTTGCCCGCGAACGCAATCGGGTGCTGCGCGATCTGGCCGCCAGGAAGAACCGCGAATTCCGGCAACGTTTTGCCGGCTTGAAGCTTCAGGCAATCACCCTTGCCCAGCGGGACGGCTCTTCCACGGAGGCCCTGACCGACAATTACCTGAAGCTGCGCATAGCCGGAGATCATCCGGCGAACCGGTGGATGGATGTTCACGTCGATGGCCTGAGCAATGATGGTCTGCTGGGGAGCTGCCCGCAACCTGCTGCGCTCTCCGCCTGAACGGCGCATTGATATTTCGTGCGCACCTGGCCTGTCCCGGCGTTCTGTGGCGCTTAAAAACAGAGTTGTCTTAATGTTATACTTGGGCGAACAAAGCAGCGCTGTTTCCCCGGCCTGACTACCCCAGGAGGATTGCATCGATAAGCGTTTAATTCGTACCAATGACCGCATTCGCGCGCGAGAAATCCGCGTCATAGACAATGAGGGCAACCAGCTTGGCATCCTGCCACCTTATGAAGCGCTCAAAATCGCCCGCGAACGAGGCCTTGATCTGGTTGAGATCTCCCCCAACGCGACTCCTCCGGTCTGTAAAATCCAGGATTACGGTAAGTTCCTCTATGAAAAAGAGAAACAGGAGCGCGCCGCCAAAAAGCACCAGAAAATCATCACCGTCAAGGAAGTAAAGTTCCGCATTAATGTGGACGAGCACGATTACCAGACCAAGAAGAACCATGTGCTGCGCTTCCTGGAGGATGGCGATAAGGTAAAGGCCACGATCTTCTTCCGGGGACGCGAAATGGCGCACACCAACCTGGGGCGCCAGGTACTGGAGCGGCTGCTCAAGGACGTCCAGGACAAGTGCATCATCGAGTTCCGGCCGCGCATGGAGGGCAACACCCTGCATGCGATCCTGGCCCCGTTGAAGAAGGAGACGGCGCCCAAAAAGGCCAAGCCGTCCGCGCCGGAACAGCCGGGACAGGCCCAGTCTCAACCCCAGCCCTCGTAAATCCACCATGCGGGCGGGAAACGCTGGCGTAAATGCCTGCTTTCCCATATACTTATATTTCGCCCCAGCAGGGCAACTGCTGGGGATTTTCGTTGATGAGGACGTAATGCCGAAGCTTAAGACCCATAAGGGAGCAGCGAAGCGCTTTAAAAAGACCGGCACCGGTAAAGTGAAGCGCGCCCATGCTTTCATGCGTCATATCCTGACCTCGAAGAGCACCAAGAAGAAGCGCCATCTCGATATCGATACTACGGTTTCGAAGGCGGACGAGGCCAAGGTAAAGCGCATGATTCCCTATGCATAGCAGTAAGAAGTGACTCCGATTCGGAGGCCCTGTGGATCGAAAGATTCAAGATGAGTGAAATGCTTGTCCGGGGTAAACCAGCGTGTGAAGAGGTTCAAGACTTGAGTCCTTTACCTCCAGCCGCATAACAGAAACTTTAAAAAGGAAAAAACAAATGCCTCGCGTAAAACGTGGAACCAAACGGCGCGCCAAGCGGAAAAAGATATTA
>CAYTQA010000108.1:5003-9564 GCA_964439495.1 uncultured Terriglobales bacterium
GACCGCAAGATCCTGGCCGATCTGGCCGCCAATGATGCCGCCGGCTTTAGCGCATTGGCGACCCAGGCCAAAGCCGCGCTAGCTCAACCCGCTGCGTAGATCAGTTTCGCGCAAGATGTGTGAGGGGCACGGCCACGGCCGTGCCCTTCGTGTATGCGGGCATCATGCTTGCGACGGCCGGGAGAACGCCTTTCAGCGGCATGAAGAGATAAGCAGTAGCGGGGTCCCTCGCTGCACTCGGGATGACAATTTTTTGGGTAAATAACGCTGTTGGATAATTGGACAAAAATGTATATCGTTCCCAAACTCGAAGCATGGTCAGCAACAGCGCTCGACCATGCGGTTGCGGAGCTGAAGGCCGCGCTGGACTCCGAAGCGGCGGCGGTCCGCTCGGAAGCGGAGTGGAAGGCCTTTCGCGACCGCTGGATGGCACGCAAAAATGGGGTGCTCACGCAGATCAATGACTTGTGGCTGAAGGCCGCGCCCAATGAGGCGAAGCGGGAGGTCGGACGCCGCGTCAACGAGTTGAAGAAGGATGTTGAAGAGCGTATCGCCGCCGCCGAGCAGCATCGGAAGGGCCCCGCTCCGGCCGCCCAACTCGAATCCGAACGCATTGACGTCACTCTGCCCGGAATTCGGCGCGCTATCGGCGTCGAGCACCCACTGATAAAGACGATGAACGAGATCATCGGCGTCTTCAAGTCCATGGGATACTCGGTGGCGGATGGTCCCGAGGTCGAGACCGACTACTACAATTTTGAATCGCTCAACTTCCCACCCAACCATCCGGCGCGCGATACCCAGGACACACTCATCATTGCCGGGCAGGAGAAGAAGCCATTGCGCGAGCGGCTGCTCATGCGCACGCATACCTCGCCGGTGCAGGTGCGGGCGATGGAGAAGCAGGCCCCGCCCTTGCGCGTGGTTTGCCCCGGCAAGGTGCACCGCGCCGATACCGCGGACGCGACCCATTCGCCCATCTTTCACCAGGTGGAAGGGCTGGCGGTGGACACCAATATAACCTTCTCCGACCTGAAGGGCACGCTCGACCACGCCATGAAGGCGCTCTTCGGATCGAATGTGAAGACGCGATTCTATCCCTCGTTCTTCCCCTTTACCGAACCCAGCGCCGATGTGCAGATCACATGCTTTCGCTGCGGCGGCAAGGGCGTATATGAAGGCGGTCCATGCCGTTTGTGCAAGCAGAGCGGCTGGATTGAGCTGCTGGGATGCGGCATGGTCGATCCGGCGGTCTTTGGCTTCGTGGATTACGATCCGAAAAAGATCAGCGGCTTCGCCTTTGGCATGGGCGTGGAGCGGATCACCATGCTCAAGTATGAGATTGATGACATTCAGCTTTTTTACCAGGGCGACGTCAGGTTCCTGGAGCAATTCGCATAAGACATGAGAATCAGCCCCCAATGGTTGCGCGAATACGTGGATGTGAAGGTCGGGCCCAGGCAGCTCGCCGACGATCTCACATTGGCCGGCATCGCGGTGGAAAATATCCAGACGCAGAACGGCGAACCTGTCTTCGAGATGGAGATCACGACCAACCGCGTGGACGCTATGAACCACTACGGCGTGGCGCGCGAATGCTCCGCGATTTATGACCTGCCGCTGAAGCCCATCCAGCCGAAGCTGCCCCAGGCAAACGAGGGGAAGAAGGTCCCCATCGAGATCGCCGATCCCCCACTCTGCGCGCGCTACACTGCCCGGGCGCTCTGTGATGTGAAGATCGCGCCTTCGCCGCGGCACATCGCCGAGCGGTTGCTGATTGAAGATCATCACGGCATCAATAATGTTGCCGACGTCACCAACTATGTCCTGATGGAGATGGGTCACCCCACGCACGCCTTCGACCTTGACCGGCTGGAAGGCGGCAAGATCATCGTTCGCCGGGCAAAGGCGGGCGAGACGCTTAAGACCCTTGATGGCGTGGAGCGCAAGCTCCATCCCGACGATCTGGTCATCGCCGATGCGGTCAAGCCGGTGGCGCTGGCCGGGGTAATGGGAGGCTGGGGGACGATGATCACGGAGAAGACCCGGAATGTGCTGGTCGAATCTGCCTGGTTTGATCCCGCGACCATCCGCCGCACGGCCCGCCGCCATGGCATGCACACTGACGCCTCGCATCGTTTCGAGCGTGGCGCCGATTGGGGCGCAACCGCGCTGGCCTGTGATCGTGTCGCCGAACTGGTCCTGCAAACCGCAGGCGGCAAGCTCCAGGACGGGCTGATTGACGTTGTCGCCCGGGAGCTGCCCCGTCCTATTCTCCATCTCAGCCGTAATGAGATACGCCGCATCCTCGGCAAAGATATTCCCGACGCGGAGGTGTTGCGCATCCTGCGCCGCCTGGGGTTTCTTGTGACCTCCTCCGCTTCCGGCGTGGCGGCAGTGAGCGCAGCGGCAGCCTCGCCCCGGACCATTGTGGAAGAGCCTGGAGCTTACAGCATCGAGGTCCCCACCTGGCGCATGGATGTGGAGCGCGACATTGACCTCATCGAAGAGATCGCCCGCATCTATGGCTTCAACCGCTTCGAGAGCACGCTTCCGGCGTTCATTGGCTCGTCGGTCGAGCTGCCCGAGGCGCATAAGGAAGCCGTGCTGCGCGAGCGTCTGCTGGCCCTGGGCTACAATGAGGCGCTCTCCTCTACGTTCATCTCCCGCCCCGACTCGGAGCGATTCTCGTCCTCGCCTGCGGTTGCGCTGGCGAACCCGTTAAGCGAAGAGACGCCTGTGCTGCGCAATTCGCTGGCCCCGGGGATGCTCGAGATGATCGCCCACAACCTGAACCGGGGCACGACCGACGTCCAGCTCTTCGAGACCGGCAAAATTTTCATCGCGCAGGGCGATCAGGTGGAAGAGAGGAAGACCCTCTGTATCGGGGCCACCGGCAATGTCCTGCCGGCAAGTATCGAGACCCCGGCGCGCGCCTTTTCGTTCTACGATCTAAAGGGCGCAATGGAGGAGGTGTGCAACCGATTCCACAGCCAGTCGCTCTCCTTCCACAGCCCAGCCGGCTCGTACTATCATCCCGGCCGCTCCGCGCGGGTGGTGATGGACGGAGTAACCATTGGGCAACTCGGGCAGATCCATCCGGCATTGGCCTCAGAGCGCAAGCTGCGGCAGGAGGTATTTATTGCCGAGCTCTCTCTCGACCGTCTGTTGCAATTTGCGTCGCGGGAGCCGCGCTACACCCGGCTCTCCCGCTTCCCCGCCGTGGAGCGCGATTTTTCATTCATCCTCGACAATAACGTCGGCTTCGCCCAACTCGAGAATGCTATTCAGCGGCTGCGGATCGCGGAGCTGCGCTCCATTCGTCCTCGAGAAATATTCCGCGGCGGCTCCGTTCCCGGCGGGAAATATTCCCTGTTGCTGAGCGCCTCTTTCCAGTCTACCGAGCGGACGCTGCGCGACGATGAAGTTGCGCTCTGGAGCAGCCAGATCATCCAGGCGGTGGAAGCGCTGGGCGGGACGCTGAGAGGAAGCTGAAGTCCTTCTGGTCTTTTCCTCTGGGGATTAAGTGGGCCCATGTACCGCAATGGAACATTCTGAAAAATCCACAACCTGGCGGTGCGCTCGGTGGGTTATACTGCGCGTGCGCCACTACAAATTTATGATGAGGTAAACCCAATTATGTCTGCCAGGGCGCTTCCTGATCTCGAGCCCGCCATGACCGAGAATGACTTTCATTCGCTTGAAGAAAAGGTCTATAAAACCATTGAACTGCTGAAGTCGGCGCGGGAGGCCAAAGCCCTCGCCGAGCGCGATTCTCAACGGCTGCGCCAGCAATTGGAAGAACGCGAGGAGCAGATCGAAACCCTCAAGGGGCAGATGGTCTCGCTGCGGCGCGAGCGGGAAGAGGTGCGCGCGCGGGTGGAGAAGATCCTGAAGCAGATCGACACCCTCACGGCTGAGGCCGAGTAGGCAAGGGGGAGCAAACCACTATGGCGACCCACAGCAGCAACAGCGTGCGCGTGGAAATCTATGATCAGTCCTACAATCTGCGCGGCTCGGAAGCAGATTACATTCTTTCACTGGCCGAGTATGTGGATGGCAAGATGCGCACCATCGCCTCCCAGACCTCGACGGTCGATTCTCTCCGGGTGGCCGTACTTGCCGCGCTCAACATCGCTGACGAATACCATCTGCTCAAGAAGAAATATGACGCCATCGCCCATAGCTATGAGGAGCGCGCGCAGACGCTTTCCGGCGTGCTGGACGAGGTCCTGGAAGACGGAAGAAAAGCGGGATAGAAATTGAAGCGGCGCTATTGCGTCGATTGCTCCAGGTTGAACCTCCCGGACTTATTGCCCCAACTTATCTGTTAGCAGTTACCAGACCGGAGTGTTCCGAACCCATTCTCAGCCGGGCCCTCCCCCTTCACACTCCCGGTTTTCACATCCCACCGCACGCCTGGCACATCGCTTTTCCAATGGGTGGCAGCTTTCCGGCACTACCCAGTTCAATCCGACTACGGGAGCTATCAATAAAGGCGGGTTCGGGGCCATCAACGGCGTGCGTCCGGCGCGAATTCTCCAGACCGTGGTAAGGTTTG
>CAYTQA010000109.1:0-9462 GCA_964439495.1 uncultured Terriglobales bacterium
GGCCGCATAATCGTATGGGAGAGGCGGGACTTCGTGCGCCACAGCATTCCTCCTATTGGTTGCTTCTATAACCAAACGTTTCAATTCAAAAGGCGACATCAAAAATCATAAATGAAATTCCGTGTTGATGTTGGATTGTCCGGCATACATCGCGGGCCGGCCTACATCTAAGACAGTTCGCCATGCGGGGCCGCCATGGCCGCATGACCGCCTGCAATTCGATGATTGGAGAGGCCTCTACGATGCCGGATGGAATGGATACACAGCGCCGCAGCGCTCACGAAATCTTTCAGGGAGCGATCGACAATGCCCGCGACGAGTTGGACCGCACCTCTCGCGCGCTTGGCTTTTCCGGCTTTGCCGGCGGGCTGACCATGGGGCTCACCGGTCTTGCGGTCGCCGCCGCGTTAAACGCGATGCCGGGATTGCCATCGCGCGAGCTGGCCGCGTACATTTTTTATCCGATTGGATTCATCTCGGTCATCCTTGGCCCGCGCCCAGTTGTTCACGGAAAACACGCTGTTTCCGGTGGTGCTGGTGCTCGATGAGCGCCGACACATACGCAATACCCTGCGCCTGTGGACCATTGTTTTCCTCACCAACATCGCCGGGGCAGCGGCCTTCGCCTTTCTCGCAGCGCGCACCGGGGCGCTCCAACCGGGCGTGCTCAGGGAACTGGTAGGGCTTGGGGCGCACGCATCTCAGGGCGAGTTTTCGCATATCTTCTGGTCGGCGGTGCTGGGTGGATGGATCATCGCCCTGGTCGCCTGGCTGGTCACGGCAAGCCACTGGACCATCGGCCAGGTGCTGGTCACATGGCTGCTCACGTTCGTGGTCGGCGTGGCCCACCTGAGCCACTGCATCGCCTCCAGCGGCGAGATCCTGACCGCGGTCTTCGCCGGATCGTTGCCGTTATCGCATTACTTCCATTGGATCGTTCCCGCGAGCCTGGGAAATGTGGTTGGCGGCGTGACCATCGTCAGCCTGCTGAACTATGCGCAGGTAAAGGCGAAATAGCGCAATCGCCGCTGGCGCCATCTTAAGTAATCTTGCCCGGCAATCGGCTGGCTACTATTCTCTGGGCATGTCTTCCGAGGGAGCGCAGCCGGCAAAAATGGAGACGGTCTACGACGATTCCCCTCGTCCGCCGGACCCTGACATGCTGGCGGTTGAAAGGGAAGAAGACCGCTTTCTGCTGCGCATTTTTTTGTGGATGGCGATTGCCCTGCTCTTCTCGGCGATTGGGGCGGATTGGGTGTCCAGCCTCTTTCCCGGCACACGGGAGATGCAGGGGCCATCGTCTCTCCTGTTATTGGCGCTCATGGGGCTGGCTTGCCTGGTGAACAAAAAAATCCCGGCCATTCCGGGATACATCGCGGTGGCCAGCCTGCTGGGCTTTGCGCTGCTCAATGGCGCAACTTTCGAACTTGTCTTTCGCGGCGTGGCCGCGGAATCTTTTGAGCCCGTTTACTTCTCCTGCGCGGCATTTTTTCTCCTGAAATGGCTCTATGGCATACGTTCCGGCGAGGACCCAGCCACCTGGAGCGCCATGGCCATCACTGTCGCCGGCGGGCTAGCGGTCTCGTTTGTGGTCAACCTTTACCGGCACAGCTCCATCGTGCTTCAGATTACGAGCGCGGTGGTCATCCTGCTCTTTTCCGTCCTGTTCGAATACCACCTGCAATTTCTGCGCGACCTTAAATTTGAATTTGAGGATGCCCCGCCCGAGCAGAAGGCGGCCGCCATCGGCGCGCTCCTCCTCTACCTTGATTTCGTCATCATCTTCGTCTCCGTGCTGCGCGCGCCCTGGGCAGAGATGGAACAGGAAAAAGACGACTCCAGAAAATCCATATAAATACCGCCCAACTTCCATTAGAATCTTCCGCGGACCAAAGCCCGCGCTAAATTTTGTTTTCTCGGATTGCCCAGGATAGGCTGCCAGCGGCCTTTGGGAGATCGCGCAGACCAAGCAGGGAAAGGTAGGACTGCTGATGCCAACCTCGGATGAGTTCGCAACCACGCCTCTAACTCCTCTGTCCCCTGGAGAGGGACAACCTCCTCTCTCCGAGCCGCAGCGGATCGTGAATACCTACATCGCTCCCGGCAAGACTTTTGCCGACATTCGCCGCAACGCAAGCTGGTGGGCGCCCTGGGTGCTGATTTCGATCTTCTCCCTGCTGCTTGTATTTACCGTGGACAGGAAGGTCGGTTTTGAGCAGCTCACCGAAAACCAGATCAAGCTGAACCCCAAGGCGGAGCAGCGCATGGAACAGTTGCGCCAGGAGCATCCCGACCAATACGAGCGCCAGCTAAAAATCTCCATGACGATCACAAAAGCCTTTGGATATGGGACCCCTCTGCTCCTGCTGCTGATCTCAGCCATCATTGCGGCTGTCCTGATGGCCAGCTTTAACTTCGGGTTGGGCACTGCAATCGATTTCAGGCATTCCCTTGCCATCGTCTTTTATGGATCGCTGCCCGGAGTGCTGCGGTCGATACTCGCCAGCCTCACCCTCTGGGCCGGCGCCAATACGGACAGCTTTAATTTCAGCAGCCCGGTGGGCACGAATCCCGCCTATTATCTCAACGTGGCCGAGACGCCGCACTGGCTGTACGCCTTTTGCTCCTGGCTGGATATCTTTACCATCTGGACATTCGTCCTCATCGGCATCGGCTTTGCCGTGGTTGGGAACAAGAAAAAATCCATGGGGATTGGCATATTGATGGGCTGGTATGCGTTTCTGGTGCTGCTCAGTACGGGATGGGCGGCGATCTCCTGACATGCAGCCGGCTCATCCCAGAACGATGCTCTGATTTGCAGCAGACTGCGGAATGCCTTCGCATTCCGCCCTCTCTGCCTTAAACTCTATCTGTGTCCGATTATCCCTTAGCTGAAGACGCTGTCCCGCAATCGCCCGCTCGTCCGGCGCCCGATGCTCCGCAAGGCGGACAGATGCTCACCGGCTTCTGGTATCCGGCGTTGCGCAGCAGCCAGGTGCGCGGCAAAGGGAAGCTGATGAAGACGCTTCTGCTGGGGGTGCCGCTGGTGGTCGGCAGGGACAGCGAGGGACGCGCCTTTACGATGCGCGACAGTTGCCCCCACCGGGGAATGCCTTTCTCCTACGGCGCCGTCCACGGCCAGCAGATTGAGTGCCGCTATCATGGCTGGAAATTCGACGTGCACTCTGGAAGTTGCCGCGAGATCCCGTCGCTGACCGCGGATTCCACCCTCAAGGTGGAGAAGATCCATGCCGTCCATTATCCCTGCGCGGAGCGCGATGGATATATCTGGGCCTATGTTCCGGAGCATCGCTCTACCTCGCAGGATCTGCCCCCGGTACCAGAGCTTCCGGTTTATAGCGCGAGATATCAGATCACGCACCTCTCCGCCGATTTGCCATGCAATGTGGACCATGGGGTGATCGGGCTCATGGACCCGGCGCATGGGCCGTTCGTCCATCAATCCTGGTGGTGGCGGAAGCGGGCCAGCATCCATGAAAAGCAGAAGACCTTCGAGCCTGTCCCGATGGGGTTCCGCATCCGCACGCATACCCCATCGGCCAACAGCGCGGCCTACAAGCTGCTGCGCTTCTATGGCGACGCGATCAGCACCTCCATCGAGTTCACGCTTCCCAATATCCGGGTGGAGCAGGTGCGCATCGGGGACCACTGGCTCAGCAACCGCGCCATCGTGGTGCCTATTGACGCCAATAACTGCCGCATCGAATTTTCGGCGGCGTGGAACATCTTTCAGTGGTTCCCTTTTGCCAAACAAATTTTCAACCTCTTCGGACGGGCCTTCATCCGCCAGGACCAGCGCACCATGGAACAGCAGGCAGAAGGGCTGCGGCATAATCCCAGCCTGATGCTGATCGACGATGCCGACCGCCTGGCTAAATGGTACTTTGCCCTTAAATCCGCTTACCTGAACTCCAGGCGCAGCGGCATGCCCATGGAGCACCCCATCAAGGGACCGGTTACGCTGCGCTGGCGCAGTTGATTTAGATCGGTTGGAGAGCAGCGGTCCAGAGTTCCAGGCGATGCGGGTTTTGTTTCCCGATTTTACTGGCTGGCCTGGGCCTGCTGGGCTGCCGGAGCGGTAAGGGCTTCGACCGGATACTGGAGATCGATCCAGGCGTCCAGGCCGCCCTCCAGCGGACGCACCCGCAGGATTCCCCGCCGGCGTAATAGCAGCGCCACCCGGGCGCTGGTGGCTTCATTGGGTCAGGTGCAGTAGAGGATAATCTCGCGGTCGCGCGGTATCTCAATATGCCGTTTTCCGAGCTCCTCCGGCCTTATTTGCAGTGCCCCCGGAATTCGCACCGGATGGGCATCTACGGCGATCTGGCTGCGCAGGTCCACGATCATTACCTCCTGTCCCTGGTCCATGTATTCTTTTAAGGCGCTGGGAGCAATGCGGGCCACGCGCAGCTTTTTTAGGAAGCGGTGGCGCTGCCAATACTTAAAGGCAATCCATCCGGCCACCACCAGAAGCAGCGTGAGCAGCAGCAAGCCGCCGGAATGCAGGTATCCCAGAAGAAGATCGAGTTGAGCGCTGAAAAGATAGCCAGCCCCCAGGAAGGTGAGCGCCCAGAGCAGCGTTCCCGTCAGTCCGTAGGCGAGGAAGGTGGGATAGGGCATGCCGACAATTCCCGCCAGCGGCATGGATACGGTGCCCAGTCCCGGTATGAATTTTGCCACCAGTAGCGATTTGGGTCCGCGCCGCGTGAACAACGCCTGTGTGCTCCGGACGCACGAATCCGGCTCCAGCGATATGCGGCAAAGAAAACTAAGCACCTTGCCGCCCTTGCGGCTGCCAATCCAATACCACAATGAATCGCTCAAAGCGGCCGGGAGCACGGTCGCGGCAAGCAGGAGCGCAAAGCTCAACTCTCCCTTCCCCGCGGAAGCTCCAGCCGCCACCAGCAAGGGCAGCGCGGGGATCGGGACCCCTACCTGTTCGGTGAAAACCCAGGCAAAAAGTAGGGCGTAGCCATGCCGCAACAGGAAATCGGTGGTGTGGTCCATGGGATATTGATGCTGGAGCAGTGCCGGATTGCTTCAGAATAGAATACACCGGCTTGGATCTTCCCCTGAAAGTGCCCGCCTCGGGACAGCGAAGGTCCCTTCTAATCAAAAAAGTAATGTTTTGAGGGATTCACCAACGTAACTTTCCAGCTTCGGCAGACCCGATTAAGATTCAGTTTCCCGGACAATCAATCATGCCGATGGAACAAACAACGCAGAAGCTGCTCTCCGATATCCAGTCATTGACTGAGCGGCTCCGCAGCCTGGAACAGAAAATCGATTTGACGAAAGAATTTTCAGGCGCGGCCAGCTCCAGCGAGGAGATTGCGGCGCACTTCGCCATCATTACGGAATTCAAGGCGTCCATCGACCGGATGCGCCACATTACATGGCTGTACATGGAAAATATCGCCCGCGCGGCGGATATTCCGGTCCAGGCCGTCCCTCCCGCCCTGCGACGGAAGGCCGCTTCGTGTTCCATCGAGGAGTATCTCGCGAGCAAGGACCACGGGATAACGGCGAAAAGTTCTTAATCGCTCTGGGAGGCGCCCCGGGTTGCCGCCCGTTCGCTCCGGGGGATCACGCTTCCCGGCGGCGGTTGGTTAATGACCGCCCAGAACAGCCCCAGCTCCTTGATCGCATTCACAAATTCAGTAAAATCTACCGGCTTTACCACATACGCATTCACGCCCAGCCGGTAGCTCTTCACCAGGTCTGGCTCCTCCTTCGAGGAGGTGAGCATCACCACCGGGATCGGCTTCATGGACTCATCGCCTTTGATGGTTTCGAGCACCTGCAAGCCATCGATCTTGGGCAGCTTGAGATCGAGGAGCACGACCGCGGGATTCCCCGCCGAGCGCAGCTTGAATATCCCCCTGCGATAGAGATAGTTCAGCGCCTCTTCGCCGTCCCGCACCACCACCACTTCATTGGGATTGTCTTCGACCAGCAAGATTGGCTTCAGGTCCGCCATATACTATCTCCTCTGAACTTTTTGCAAGCGTGAAGTAAAACGTAGATCCTTTTTCCAGTACACTTTCCGCCCAGGTGCGGCCACCATGCCGCTGAATAATGCGGCGGACATTCGCCAGCCCGATGCCGGTGCCTTCAAATTCCTCAATCCGGTGCAGCCGCTGAAATACCCCAAAGAGCTTATGGGCATACTGCATGTCGAAGCCGACGCCATTGTCTTTCACATAAAATACATATTCGTCGTTTTCAGTTTTACAGCCCACTTCGATCACCGATTCTTCGCGGTTGCGGGAATATTTTAAAGCATTGGAGAAGAGGTTCCGGAACACCAGCCGCAGCATCATGGGATCGCCCGTCACCACCGGCAAGCGGTCTACCTCCCACTTCACGCGATGCCCGGAATGGACTTCAATCATGACCTCGCGCCGGACGTCCTCCGCCAGGACGTTCAGGTCCACCTTCATGATGTTGACCTGGATGCGCGCCATTTGGGAAAAAGAGAGCAGGCTGTCCACCAGGCTGCCGGCGTATTTGGCCGAATCGGCGATGGTCTTCACGTAATGACGGCTGGTCGCGTCGAGATTTCCCGCGCGCTTCAGCAGGAGCTCCGAAAAGCCGACAATGTGCCGGAAGGGAGCGCGCAGATCGTGTGAAACCGAATAGGAGAATGCCTCCAGCTCCCGGTTGGTCTCTTCCAACTGGACGGTGCGCTCCACCACCCGGCGCTCCAAAGTCTCATTGAATTTCCGGACCTGGTCTTCAGCCGCCCTTCGATCGGTAATGTCCCGTAAAATCGAGAGGTGCTTGCCGGGAAGGAAATTGATGGTCGCGCTGTATTCGATGTAGCGCGTCTCGCGGCCATCGATCTGGGTCTCGAATTCGCCCTTATAGGTGATTTCTCCGCCGCCCGTGCGCAGGTCGCGGGCAAACTCCCTGCGGTGCTTTCCCTCCAGAAATTCCTCGAAGCTGCGCCCCATCAGCTCCTCGCGGGACTGTCCCAGCAGGTCGCAGGCCGCGGGGTTCAGGTCCTCAAATTTACCTTCTCGGTTCCAGATCACCATCCCATCGGTGGCATGTTGAAAGACGGCCCGGAAGTGCCGTTCGCTCTGCGTCAAAGCGCCCAGGGCATGTTCCAGCTCTTTATTGCGCAGATTCAGCTCGTGCTCCACCCGCTTCCGGTGGGCCAGCTCTTCCTCGGCATGCAGGCTTTGTTGGCGGGCCTCCGCGATGGCCTGCTGGTTGCGAATGAGGGCCTTCACCGTACTGATGATCTCTAAGGGCTCGAAGGGGGAGCTGATGTAGCCGTCTGCCCCGCCTTCGAGGGCCCGGACCTTATCCTGAGTGGAAATAAAAGTGGCGGAAATCTGCAGGACCGGAATGGTAGACAATACAGGGTCCGCTTTAAGGCGGCGGCACACTTCCATGCCGTCGATATCCGGCAGCGCCACGTCCAGCAGAATAGCATCCACTGGGTGGGCGCGTACCAGCGTGAGCGCCTCTTCTCCGAGAGAGCACTCAATCACCTCAAAACCCGCGCTCTTGAGCATGTGCGACAATGCGTACCGCTGTGATTCGGTGTCATCCACGCACAGGACCGTGAACTGCTGATTTTGACTTGAGGGCAAGACTATTTCCTAAGGAATGAAGCAGCTAATATCGTACACGAGTCTTAATTTGGCCCCAAATACCGGTTTTCTCGATGCCGCAGGCCCTCCCCAAGAGGAGAATCCCCCGCATTCATTCAGATAAGATTTCTGGAATTTTGGTTTTCCGCGCTCTTTTCCACTCTCTTCCACAACATGGACCTGTTCTGCACAGAAAAATCACAGAAACAGGCCTATTTTCCTGTTGTGCCAGGAGGGAACCGGAGTAGATTTTCTTTACGCGAGCGTGAGATGTCCTGAATCGCTCGAGTCTGAGGTTTCAAAGATGGCTTCGCGAGAGGCCGTTCGGAGAAACAACATTTGGGACCCGCAGCCGGCCGGATAAGAGCAAGCCGCAAGGCATGATTCTGACGCGAGGCCTGGCCGAGAGTCCCCAATGTAAAAGGGCCGGTGGTACGGCTGCGAAAGCAGCGACAGATTACCGGTTGCTGTACTCGAAACCGTAGAGGCGCATGGGGCTAATGGTTCCATGAAACCGCAAGTCCGGCGAAAGCCGGATATGAGCGGAAAAGGATCCGGAGAGCGAAAGCTCCTGGAGACAGCAATCTGCGGGGGCAAGGTGAAAGCTTTGCCGCGAACCTGTTAGCAGGGAAAGAGATGATTCGTCATCGCTTTTCCCCAGCTTGACAACCGGTGAAAGCCGGTATGCCGATACAGGCTAAGAGAAGGGTATGGCGCTGTGCGGCAGTCCATGCCTTCGGTTTACCGAATGCATTCTACCCACAGCCAGCTCGCAACCGTGGTCCCTGACCGGACTGCGGAAACCGCTGCAAGGCGGTTCGATTCATTCGGCTTCGGCAACGAAGCCGGGGTTCTGCAAAGGAAACGATGCAGGGCGGTTGAGCGGATTGGCAACAATCCCTTCGATCCGAATCGGCGGGTAAATCGCGGGAGATTGGCGCAAGCTGGTCCTCTAGGCGGTTGTAAGTTGATTGCGTCACCGGCATTGCCGGCGAGCAGCGACAGCTTATAAGACTGTTCCAGTCAGGCGTGGGCTTCGGGTCGCGCCAGATTTCAGGATCGGGATGATGAATCTCAAGACTGAAGTTCAAAGACTGGAGCGTGTCGCAAGTCCTGGATCATTTGGCGTCCGGCGCAAGCCGGGGGCCGAATGATGAGGCGGAAGTCCCGGCTGAGATACGTGCGGCGCGAGCCAGCACCCTCAGTCAGGCAAAAGACCAACTGCGATGTTCGGTTTTAGCTCTGCTAAACACTGTGCAATCCAGTCTGGCCTGTAAGACCAGCAAGCTTTCCTGTGGCGAAAGCCGCAAGTTAGAGCAGCTGGCCTAGTGGCAGCGGGACTATACGCGAGTATCTTCCGCGCGGCCCTATCCCGGCCTTGAGAGAGGTTGGGATATCAAAGAGCGGCACTGGCCGGTGGGTCTGTAAAATCAGGCTACAGACTTCGCCCAAATGAGCACTCGGAATGCGCATCGCAAGATGCGGACCTCGTAAAGCTTCCGGTAACGGAAGGGGGCCATTCGGACGAGAAAACCGGCAAGTTGCATGACCAGCAGAATCCGGGAAACCGGAGGCTGATTGGATAGGACATCTCACAAAATCAGCGGCCCGCATCGCAAGGTGCGGGCCGTTTTGTGCATAGAAACGTTTTTAAAGTCGAATTAATCACACATTCCCTAATCTTTAAAATTGACGGTACCTACCATCCTTTCGTGTACAGTTTTCATGTAGATAATGGCAAATACCGCATTCATCCATTCGCTTCCCAAGGCCGAGTTGCACCTTCATCTGGAAGGCTCAGTGGACCCGGAGACCCTGCTCGAGCTCAGCCGCCGGC
>CAYTQA010000110.1:0-3275 GCA_964439495.1 uncultured Terriglobales bacterium
GGTTGGGATTCTCACGAATTTAAAAAGGGCGTTCCGCTGATCATCGGCGGCGTGCCCTTGCACCATGATCGCGGGCTTGCCGGTCATTCGGATGGCGACGTTTTGCTGCACGCGCTGACCGATGCCCTGCTGGGCGCCATTGCCGCGGGCGATATTGGAGGTTTTTTCCCGCCCTCGGACCCCAAATGGAAAGGGGCGGATTCCGCCCTGTTTGTCGCGGTGGCGCTGGAAAAAATCCAGGAGCAGGGATACGAGGTATGCAACGTGGATTCCACGCTCATACTCTCCGCTCCCAAGATCGGGCCAGTGGCCGCGAAGATCCAGGCCCGGGTGGCCGAGCTGCTTGGCATCGCTCCCGATCGGGTTGGAGTTAAAGCCAAAACCCCCGAAGGCATGGGGACCGACAATGCCGCGATCGCCCATGTGATTGTCCTGCTGGAAAAGCAGGAGGAGCATCAGCGCATGGAGATGGCGGCGGCCATGCTCGAAGCCGACCAGCATGTGAATGAAACCGTAAAAGACCTCATCAGCGAGGCGCACGAAGAAGTGCGGATTGTGAAGGGGCCCAAACGGAAGAAGGTCAAGGCCAAGCCGGCGCCGGTCCGTTAGATACCGGCGGCCAGTTGTCCCTCATGCTGTATTGATTTCAGGAACAAGTCCACAACTTTCCGGTCGAAGAGCAGGCCGCTGGCATTCATCAGGATGGTGAGGGCCGCGTCCAGAGACTTGGCCGAGCCAAATGGCCGGTCCACCGTGACCCAGGCAAAGGCTTCGGCCACATTGATGATCCGCGCCCCCATCGGGATCTGTTCCGCCTTCAGGCCCGCCGGATATCCCGTTCCATTTACATACTCCTGATGAAAACGGACGAAGGACTGGATGCGCTCGCTATCGGGAATGATGGACGCGATCTCAGCGCCGGTCTCAGGGTGCTTTTTCACGATGGCATATTCTTCCGGCGTGAGCGAGCCGGTTTTGTTTAAGATCGTGAGCGGAATCGCGACCTTTCCAATATCGTGGATCTGCGCCGCAAAGACCAGATCGGACAACTCTTCGGACGAGAGTTGCAGGCGCAATCCAATGGCTTCGCAATGTTTGGCCACCAGATAGCCGTGGCCGGAAGCCTGGTCCTCAGTGGCTTCGAGGGCATGGCAGACCAGCCGCAAGGCATCCATTAAAGTCTGGCGGCGCATTTTTGCCGGGACCTGCTCGGCCAAATTTCGCAAAGCTGTTTTCAGCAATTCCGGATTGCGCTGCTCCGCCCCGTCGGCCTGCAAGAACGATTCGAGGTGGGTGGAAATCAAGCGGCGGCACTGCCGCGCGTCGTCGCTTTCTTCCTGATTCTTTGCGAACGAGACACAATTACCCCCCGCGCGTTTCGAGAGGTACATGCCCACATCGGCAAAGGCCAGAATCTCTTCCGGCGTGGCGCCGTGGAGCGGGAAGCTGGAGACCCCGAAGCTGCCGGTGATCTGGCGTTCGCTCAAGGTAGGATCGCTAGCGATCCATACGCGCAGCCGCTCGGCCAGGACCTGCGCCTGGTCCAGTCCTGTTTCTGGAAGGAGGACTATGAATTCATCCCCGCCATAGCGGGCCACCACGTTCGAGTGGCGCATTTTTTGCTCCAGCACCTTGCCCACGCGGGCAAGAACAAGGTCCCCTTCCAGATGGCCCTTGGTATCGTTCACCAGCTTGAATTTGTCCAAATCCATCATGAGGACTGAAAAAGGGCGTCCGGAGCGGGAGGCGCGCTTCCACTCCGATTGCAGGGCTTCACGAAAATAACGGCGGGTCTTGAGTGCGGTGAGGCTGTCGGTGATGGATTGGTGCTCCATCTTCTGGAAGCTGAAGGCATTTTGCAACGCAGCAGCCAGCAGATCGCCGAGCGTGCCCAGGACAAGCACCTCTTCCTCGGAAAACTTCCTGCTTCCAAAACGTTCGACGTTCAGCACTCCCAGAAGGGAATCGCCATAGGTGATGGGGTGGCAGATTACAGCCTCGCTTGCAGCCAGCAGCCCTGCTCCTTTTTGCTGGGCGTTTTCCCGCACGATGGATTTCTCGTTCGATCTCGCCACCAGCCCCATGAGGCCGGTTTCCAGCGGCATGCGCGTGCCAATGCCAAGCAGATGTTCGGCGGGCCCGGCTTCGGCCTGAATCACGATTTCTTTTGTGGAGTAGTCAAGCAGACCGATGCTGACGTGATCGAATTCACAGCCGCGGCGCATCTCATCCACGATGTTGGATAGCATCTCGGCAGGCGCCTTGCGGTCGATGGCAATCCGCGAAACATTGTTCAGGAATGCCAGGTCACGGGCGCGCCGCTGCTCGCGTTGAAAGGTGCGCGCATTTTCGATTGCGATGACGGCCTGGCCCGCCGCGGCGCGCAGCAGCTCAAGATCGCGCTCATCGTAGAAAAATTCGTCCTCATAATTGAGGGCGGCCATCACTCCACAGGCGCGGCCGTTCAGAAAAAGAGGGACGCCGCAGAAGCATTTTGCCTTGGGACCCACGGTGGTCAGCCCCAATTCCATGCGCTTCTTTTCCATGTCGGCGCGAACGAGCACGGGTATGCCGGTAGCGATAATATGTTCCGTGAAGCCGTTGGTCATCCTGCGGCTTCGTTTCGGCAGAACCTCTCCTTCCACGCATTCAAATTCAAAGTGGATTTCTTCCCCATCGGCAAAAGCTATATAAAAGCTTCGCGTATCGAAGATCTGGCCAAGCTCCCGATGGATGGTCCCCATCACGTCCTCGGCATTGAGCCTGGAGCTGATGGCCTGTCCGATCTGGGCCAGCAGCTTATATTCCTTGCTGCGCCGCCGGGCTTCATGGAGCTGGATGTAGTGGTCCAGCGTGGTGCCCAACTGCCGCGAAAGGCTCCGCAGAAGGGACATCTGCGGAGAGGCCAATGAGATCTGCTTCCCGCGGCCAAAGAGAAGAAAGCCGAAGTCCCGGTCGGAGGAGCGCAGCGGCAGGAGCGTGACCGCTTCCAGTTTGCTGGAAGAGTGCTGTTGCGCAATTTTGAGGATCGCATCCTGATGCTGCCGCAGGCCGCCCGTGGACCCGATGAGGGAATCGCTACTTTTTGCAGGGTGGGGCGCAGCTTCCAGCGCGGAGCCCAGCCCTTTTTCTTCCAGCGCCGAAAGAAATTTCTGCGAAAACCCGCTCTGCGCATGGGGCAGGATGCCGCGCCACTTGTCCAGAATAAAAATCGCCGCCTCTCCCGGCCCGGCCAGGACGAGCAATCTCCTGAGCAGGCCATGCATGGAAGCTTC
>CAYTQA010000110.1:3285-9439 GCA_964439495.1 uncultured Terriglobales bacterium
TATGCGCGGGCGTGACCAGCTCCTGGAAATCGCTTTCCAGAGAAGAGAAGGCCAGCAGGTTCTCCTGCACGACGCGGCGCTCCTCTTCAAACACCACTGTGACCAGGGAGATCCCCATGATCATCTGGAGCAGCGGCCCGAGAAAATGGCTGTAACTGGCGATATCGTCCGGCAGTTGAGGAAGGACGGGCCGCAATAAGACCAGCACCGACCATAGGCTTACTGAAAGTGCAATCCCATAGAGTCCCCGCGAGCGATGCCTGTGGGAGAGTCTTACAAAATTGTATGAAGAGTAGGCCAGCAGGAGCGCCGGCGCGATCTCGACCTCGCTGATCCGGACGGAGTAATTCCAAGGCCAGCGGTTTGCGTGAGCGGCGCAATAGATGCTCCAGGAGAACAGTCCAGCGGCGATCAGGGCATCTTTCCAATGAAAAAATAAAGATTTCTTAAATGCCCTGGTGGAGAGATAAACAAAGAACACGGCCCCGCTCAGGGCGAGATGGCTGGCGAGATTTTTCCATGAGGAGTCGCTGCCAAGATAGCGCCATGCCAGCACTCCGTAATACGCCAGATAGAAGGTCCATGCGATTTGCAGGATGCGAAAAAAGCTCTCATGGCTCTGGCGATGCAGGTACCAGATCACGAAAAAAACGACCAGCGCGCTTGCGGCTGGTTCAGCGATGACTTGCGAGATCGTGAGATGGTCCATATTCGCCTGAAGACACCACTTCGCCCAGAACAGTTAGACTGCGCTGAGGGGGGATTCGGGGGAACGTGACGTTAACTTTATTATACGTGAGTACCAGGCCCTCCTGGTGGGTGACGCTTGACGCTGCTTTCCCCCGCAAGGCATCTTCATAAGGATGGCTTCTGAGGCAATTCGCGTCCGTTTTGCTCCATCTCCAACCGGATACCTCCACGTTGGAGGCGCCCGCACCGCTCTTTTCAACTGGCTCTTTGCCCGGCGGTTCGGAGGAGCATTCATCCTGCGCATCGAAGACACCGATTTCGAGCGCTCCACCACCGAGATGGTCGAAGGCATCTTGCTGGGCATGAAGTGGCTTGGCCTGGATTGGGACGAAGGTCCCTACTATCAATCGCAGCGGCTCCCGCTTTATCGGCAAACCGCTGAAAAGCTGCTCGCCAGCGGCCACGCCTATTACTGCTTCTGCTCGAAAGAGCTTTTGGAGCAGGAACGGGCTGCTGCTCAGGCGGAAGGGCGTCTATCCCGATGCGGCTGCCGCGCCATTCCCCGCGAAGAAGCGGCGCAACGCAAGGCAAATGGCGAAGCGGCCACGGTGCGCTTTACGGTCCCGGAGAGCGGAAGCACCGTTTTTGAAGACGCGGTCTTCGGCAAGGTGGAATTTTCCAATGCCGAGCTGGAGGATTTCGTGCTGCTGCGCTCCGACGGCATCCCCACTTACCATCTCAGCGTGGTCTCCGATGACGCGGAGATGAAAATCACCCACATCATTCGCGGCGCCGATCACCTGTCGAACACTCCAAAGCAGGTATTGCTTTATCGCGCCCTGGCAGAGCCCCTTCCTGTATTTGCCCACGTCCCATTGATCCTTGGGCCGGACAAAACGCGCCTCAGCAAGCGCCATGGGGCCACCAGCGTGATGGCGTATCGCGAGGAGGGCATTCTTCCGCAGGCATTCCGTAATTTCCTGGTGCTGCTTGGCTGGTCTCCGCCGGATTCGACAAAAGAGATAATGGACGACCAGAAGCTCATTTCGCTGTTTTCCCTGGAAGGCATCTCGCGCTCCGATGCCGTTTTCGATCGCGCCAAGCTCGACTGGTTCAATATGGAGTACATCCGCTCTTATCCCGCGGAACGGTTGCTGCCCCACATCGAGGAGGAGTGGCGAAAATCCGGAGTGGAGATGGAGTCAAGGGATGCGGAGTGGCTCTATGCCACCATCGATCTGGTAAAACCCCGGGCGCGCAATTTCAGGGACTTCGCAACTTCTTTCCGCGCCTTCTTTACCGACAGTTATCAGTCTGACCCAGCAGCGGTGGCCAAATTCCTCAGCGACGAGAGCGTGCGCGAGATGCTGGTCGTGCTGGCCGAACGCTATGCCGCGGAGGCGGAGTTTACCGAAGCCGGCGTGGAGAAAATCCTGCGGGATTATGCTGCGGAGAGAAATGTGAAAGCGGGCGCGCTGATCAATGGCGCGCGCGTCGCCCTTACCGGGCAAGGGGTCGCGCCCAGTCTTTTTACCGTAATGGTGGCTTTGGGCAAGGAACGGACGGTAAGAAGATTGAGGGCCGCCAGCAGTCTGGTCCCGGCAGCGTAATCATTCCCGGCGATGCGCTGTTCCTGTTCTCTTTCTGTGATTGAAGCTAACGTCGTATATGCGGACTTTGGCCGCCATGTCCGGCATGGAGCGTCCGCATTCGATTGATGACGTTGATGTTGAATTGCAGCGGAAGGCTCCGGGGCGGAAAGCAGGCATTGTCGGTGCATGCTTGATACCGCAACTCTCCATGCACGGTAAATTTTCCGGAAGAGGCGATCCGGGTGGTGGTGAGCAACGCTTTAATCGTGAACTCCTGCGCGTAGACACTGAGCTTCTCGTCCGGAGAAAAAGGAAATGACAGGTCCTGGCCGGGAGGATATGTGATTTTGCCGCCCATCACGTCATTGGGCGGAGCGAGCTTGATGGTGGTGGGAATCAGCAGATCGGAATGGGGCCGGTTCGAATTGATGTGATAGCCATTCCGCACGCGAAAGTGGAGTTCCACCGGATTGGGTTTTCCTGCAACCACTGTCACCGTTGGGCCTGGTTCAAAGGTCACATAATCGGTCTTGCCGCTAAACAGATCGTCCGCCCGGCAGGAAAGGCCGGTAAAAAGAGGGAGAAGCAGGGAAAGAAGAATGCCGAAGCTCCGCCGTCTCATTTTTCTCCGTTACCCATTCCTTTGGCCTGTAGTTTGGCATCCGCTGGCGCGGCCAGCGACTTTTTTATAGCGTCTTCGATCTCGCTGCGGGAGACAAGCCCGGGAGCCACGTCCACGATCTTGCCATTCCGGTCGATAAAGAAGGTCGTAGGCAATCCCGGGATTCCGCCGTAAGCATCGCCTATGGCTTCCTTCCCCTGGAGAACGACGTAGTTGACATTCATCTCCTTCGTGAACTTTACGACGGCATCCTTGCCGGAATCATCCATGGCGATGCCGACGATCTGCAGCCCCTGCGGTCCATACTGCTTTTGAAAATCCACGAACCAGGGCATCTCTATCCTGCAGGGACCGCACCATGTGGCCCAAAAGTTCAGCAGCACCGCCTTGCCGCGAAAATCCGATAGTTTGACCGGCCTCTCGTCGAGGTCGTTCAGGGTGAAATCAGGGGCGGCCTTGCCCTTCACATCGCCGGCGGGAATGGAATCGTCTTTTCCGCCCGCGGCATTTTCATAGGCGGCATATCTCTGCTGGTGCGCGGCATGCACCCCGGCAAAAATCATGATGGCCACCACTACTATGACAATCGAAAGTACGAGAAAATTACGTTGCACAAAACATCCTTCTTGATTGCAATACAACTCTTCACAATACAAATTTATTTAAAAAACCTAATTTGCCGGCAATGATCGTGAAATGCCGGGTAACAAATAAAGTGCCAATCACGATCAGCAGGATCCCGCTGGCCACCTCCACAGTATGCAGGTGACGGCGAAAGCGCGCATAGAAACCAAGAAATTTACCGATTCCAACCGAAGTCAGCAGAAATGGCACAGCCAGTCCCATGGAATAGATCGCAAGCAGAACAATGCCTTTGAACACGGTCTTCTGCGAGCCGGCAATAGTGAGAATAGCGGCGAGGATAGGCCCGATGCACGGCGTCCATCCAAAGGCGAAGGCGAAGCCAACCGCAAAAGCGCCCCACGGCGTCTTTCCGCCACCCACATTATGCATTCGTTTGTCGGCATAAAGCGCCTTGATCTTGAATATGCCGGTCAGATGCAGCCCGAACAGAATAATGACAACGCCCGCGACCTGCGCCATCAGGCCCTTATATTCCCGCAGCAACCGGCCGATACTGGTGGCCGCGGCCCCAAGCATTACAAACACGATCGTGAAGCCCAGGATGAAGAGGATGGAGTTCAGCATGACCGAATGCGTGCGCGCTTGCGAAGGATCGCGCAGCTCCTCGACGGAAGCGCCTGAGATCAGCGAGACATACCCCGGCACCAGCGGCAGCACGCAGGGAGAAAGAAACGAGATGATCCCCGCGAGAAAGGCAGCTAAGGTGAGGGGAAGGCTGTGCATGTAACTATTCTAGCAATCGCGAGCGGATTTAAGCAGATGACGGATAAATCTGGCGAGATCGAGGCCGAATTGAAAATGACTGCCCCGGCGTAATCGCTGCGTCGCGCCGCTAAACAGGACTAGCCACTCGGCAGCGCCTCCTGTTAGGCTGGCTCTTCCGATGAATGCCCGCGCACTCGTCTCCCTGCTTGGCGCTTTTGTGCTCTTCCCCGTCCTCTCGGGATGCGGCAAACCCGGCATTCCCCAACCCCCTTCGCTAGAGCTTCCGCAACCGGTACAGGACCTGCAGGCCACGCGGATAGGGAATGCAGTGATGCTCGCCTGGAGCGTCCCGCAGGAGACCACGGATGGGACCACCATCCGCCATCTTGGCCCTACCCGCATTTGCCGGACCATACTTGCACCCCAAATCACCCCCCAGAATGCGGCTCCCATGCAGAGCTGCGAGCCGGTTACGCAGCTCCCGCCCATGCGACAGATGGAAGCGCGAAAAACAATCCAGGACATGCTGCCCTCCTCGCTGATTCAACCGCGAAGCTTTGCCGTCTATGCGATCGAAGCGCAGAATACCGACGGACGAAGCGCGGGTCTCTCCAACCAGGTCCTGGTGGCGATGGACCCGGTATCGGAGCCGCAATCGCTGGCGCTCTCTCAAGTGACCGCCGATGCGGTCGTGCTGGCCGGGCGAATACAACTCAGCCCCGCAGGCGCAACCCAGGAGCGGTTCGTGCTCAAGCGGCAGGAGAAGGGAACGGATCAATCGATCGTTGCCGCCGAACAGCCCCGCGACAAGCTGGTGGAGATGGGCGCGACCGCCTCGGTTGAATTTCGCGATGAAAGCTTCGAGTGGGGAAAGACTTACCTTTACCAGCTTACGACGGCGGCCACGGCGGTCCTGCCCAATGGGGGCAAGATTGAATTTGAAAGCGACCCTACACCGCCAGTCGAGGTAACCCCGGTTGATATATTCCCTCCGGCCACGCCAACCGGAGTTGAGGCGGTCTATGCCGGCGAAGTTGCGGGCGCGAATCATTACATTGACCTGACCTGGAATGCCAACACCGAGCGCGACCTTGCCGGTTACCACGTATACCGGCGGGAGGAGTCTCAGCCCGCATCCGCGGCCCAAAAAATCAATACAGAGCTGGTACAAACGCCCTCCTTCCGCGACCCGAACATCCAGCGGGGCAAGCGGTACTTCTATTCCGTTTCCGCGGTGGACCTGCGGAACAACGAGAGCCCGCGCTCGGCGGAGGCCAGTGAATTTGTGCCTCAGTGAGCTTGCTGGTAATTTCAATCCATGCGCTACTGCCGGTTTGTTACCAAGGACGGTCCACAATACGGACAGATAGAAGAAAAGCAGGGACGCGACTTCATCGTGGAACTGCTGATGCCGCCACCCGAGGACAAGATCTGCATCTTCTCCTCCCAGACCATCAGGCCAATTCCGCTGGACAGCGTAAATCTGCTTGCCCCGGCGGCGCCCTCCAAGATCGTCTGCGTGGGACGAAATTATCGTGACCATGCGAAAGAGCTGGGGAACGAGGTCCCCAGCGATATATTGATCTTTCTCAAGCCGCCCTCGGCGGTGATTGCGCCCGGCGATCCGATCGTGATGCCCCGGGTTTCCCAGAGGGTGGATTTCGAAGGCGAGTTGGGCGTCATCATGGGAAAACGATGCCAGGGCCTTCGTTCGGACGAAGACCCGCGAAGCTATATACGAGGCTACGTGTGCGCCAACGATGTGACTGCCCGCGACCTGCAGAAGACCGATGGGCAATGGACGCGCGCCAAGGGCTTCGACACCTTTTGTCCGCTGGGGCCCATTCTGAGCGATGAAATCGATCCCTGGGCGGGGGTCGAGTTGCAGACCATGGTCAAT
>CAYTQA010000111.1:0-1093 GCA_964439495.1 uncultured Terriglobales bacterium
GGGAGAATTGGCCAGAATTTGCCGCAGGCGATTGGATCTGGTGTCCCGCGATCATAAAGGGATCGGTCCATGTAGACGGACTGACGCGCGCTCCTGGAACGTTGTTGGGATTCGGCACCCCCACGGTCTCATAAATGCCAGCCTGATCAACGATGCTGGACCAACTCTCCCATATCCATCCCGCGCAAGCCAGCCTACTATGGAAGAATTGCGCCAGCTGATGCAGCTACAGCGCGAATTTAATCAGGCGGCAACTTGCCAAGCCGGAATAACATCTCTTCATGACCGCCAAGCAGGGGCGGGTTCCCGTCGAACTGGATAGACCACGCTTTGTTTTTGCAACTTTTCAATGATTCGCGGGCCGTGTTCTTGTTGGTTAGCCGTGTGAGTCACTGGATAAAAATCCAAACATTGTGCCGCTGACGCATTGTTCCTTTCCAGGAAAGTTCGCCCGGGCGGCGATTCGTCCTTACATTGACATCCTCAGGTGATGCTTCAGCGTCACTGGATAAACCTTTTTTCGTTTTGCTGCTCGGGTTGAGAAGCCGGAGTGCTAATTGTTTATCATAAGGTCGGGCAGGCTCCCGGGCAGGAGGGTGCGATGTTCCGGCGTCGATGCGGCGCTGCGCGTCGAATACCTGAACGGGCCCGGCAAAATGTCCCGCAGGAACGAGGTTGCGATGGAGCATCTCTCCCGAACTGTGAAGTTGCTTGTTTGCAGCGTGGTGGCCTTGACGCTATCGCGCTGCGGTGGGTCGTACCAGCGCGTACCCGGGTCGCAACCACCGGTCACGACTGTTACTCCTCTCGATCGCGCAACCCACGGCATTCAGGCGCTGCAAATATGGTACAGCCAATCGTCAGGACTCTATGAGACCACGGGGTGGTGGAACTCGGCGAATGCCCTTACTCTCCTCGTGAACTACGCACGCACCGCGAACACGCATCAGTACGACTCCGTGTTCGCGAATACCTTTTCAGCGGCGCAGGCCGGTGGCGGCCATCCAGGTTTCTTGAATCAGTACAACGACGACGAGGGCTGGTGGGCGCTGGCCTGGATCGATGCGTACGACTACACCGGCCGCCCCGAGTA
>CAYTQA010000111.1:1103-9409 GCA_964439495.1 uncultured Terriglobales bacterium
TCGCCGATATGACCAGCGGATGGGACAACGTCTGCAATGGCGGAATCTGGTGGAGCAAGGCCCGCACCTACAAGAACGCGATCGCGAATGAACTGTTTCTATCCGTTGCCGCGCACCTGGCCAATCGCGACGCCGGCAATCGTGCCCAGTACCTCGACTGGGCCAACCGCGAATGGACGTGGTTTGCGGTATCAGGCATGATCAACGGGAGCAACCTGATCAACGACGGGCTCACCTTCAACTCCTCTACTGGCGCCTGCGTCAACAACGGCGCGACCACCTGGACCTATAATCAGGGCGTCGTGCTCGGCGGGCTGGCGGAGCTATCGAAGCTGAACCCCGATCCGAACCTGCCGCAGGCGGCCGACAAGATCGCCACGGCGGCCACGACCAGGCTGGCCGACGGTAATGGCATTCTTCACGACCGCTGTGAACCTAATTGCGGGGCCGACGGCGTCCAATTCAAAGGAATCTTCGTACGCAATCTGCTCGATTGGTATAACATCAGCTCCCAGGCGGCGTATGCGACATTCATTACGACGAACGCCAATGCGATCTGGGCCAACGACCAGGGCGGCGACTTTGATTTCGGGCAGGTTTGGTCCGGTCCCTTCTCGGGCAGCAACGCAGGCACGCAAAGCTCCGCGCTCGACGCATTGGTAAGCGCCGCCGTGTTAGCCAAGCACTAGATATGAACCCATCTTTCTGCCGGCAGTGCAGGAAGTAATCTTGATGTCGACGGAACCTGGTATTAACTGGCCGGACAATCGGAGCTGCGGCTGGCGTCTCCCTTGCCGACGGCATTGCACTATTACGAACAATAGATAGCGAGCTCACATGCGGGTGGCCGGCGATTCGCAAGTTACTGGCCAGCCAGGCGCGCTGCCTGTGCCATGAGATAGTTCTGTTCCGGGATGTTGGTCGTCTGTGCCGCCGCAATCCGGTAGTGCTTGATCGCACCCTCGTAGTCGCCTGTCTTTTCCAGTAAATGAGCACGAACTGCGTCGAGACGATAATGCCCGGCAAGGCGTGGGTCGGAATCGAGCGATTCCAGCAGCTGAAGGCCTTTGGCGGGGCCGTGCACCATGGCGGTTGCGATTGCGTGATTGAGAGTGACCATCGGACCGGGAGAGACTCGTCTCAGCAACTCGTACAGGGCCAGGATCTGCGGCCAGTTAGTATCCTCGGGTCGCTCGGCTTCATCGTGAACGGCGGCGATGGCTGCCTGCAATTGATACAGGCCCACCGGTCCTTTGGGTAGCGCGGCCGTAAGAAGCTCGAGTCCTTCGCCTATCTCGCCGCGGTCCCACAGAGTTCTATCTTGTTTGTCCAGGGGAATCAGCTCTTCCTCCGGTCCGGTTCTGGCTGCGCGGCGCGCGTCCGTTAATAGCATCAGCGCCAGCAGCCCTGCAACTTCGGCATTATCGGGGAGCAGCGCTTTCGTGCTGCGTGTCAAGCGGATTGCCTCACGCGCCAAATCGAGTCGTTGCAGGCTCGCTCCGATGCTGCTGGCATAGCCTTCGTTGAAGATCAGATAAAACACGTGGTGATCTGAAGTTCCTGGCCAGGAGTACTCCTGGCCGCCTGGGCTCGATTATTACTACTTCGATCATTCCGAGGCTCGCCTGAAGTACAAGTTCGAGGGGTAACGCAAGATACATTGGCCTGCACGTAGGATGCGGCGGGCGAGGCGCTTTCGATACAATCCTCGAATGCGAACGGGATGGCGATGTCTGGGCGAGAAGGAGCGGGCATAGCAGACGATCGCGTTGCGTGATAATGTACAGCCAAACGCAGAAGGACATCTTGAACGCCAGGCTGCAAGAGGTGACTCCATTTCCCGTTTCTCTGCAATGAACGAAAATCTTCCCGCGGATAACGGTCGCGCGGCGCAGGAGGCCGTCTCATGGAACCGGCGCGAATTCCTGCGTGGAGTCGCGGGCGTCGGCCTGGGGAGCGCCTTATTCGGCATGGCGCCATTGCGGGCGCTGGGGAAGACGCGTCCCAAGAAGACCGTCGTAGTCACCTTTGGCGGTGGAGCGCGAGACCAGGAGACTTTTGCGCCCGAAGGGCAGGAGAACATCCCGCATCTTATCCAGGATCTGGTCCCGCGGGCGACCTTCTACACCCAGGTGGTGAATCGCGGGATCCTTGGCCACTATGTGGCCACGGCGAGCCTGGCGACGGGAGTATATGAGACGGTAAACAATTTCGCCTCACTTCCGCCGGAGAACCCTACCATCTTCGAATACTTCCGCAAGGACCTGAAGCGCCCGTCCTCTGACGCGTGGGTAGTCGCTCCAAGTAATGGTTTTAATCGCATTGGAGAGAGCAAGCATCGCTCCTATGGGACAGGGCTGGGAGCAGGAGTGATTCTGCCCAAGCATCTGCTGACGGCGGCGCTCTCCGGCGGCAGCGCCAATTACGAACACCTGTTGCGGGACAATTATGAGACGCCCTTCTATACTCCGGAGCTCGAAGGCGGCGAGTTCCAGATGCATCAACTGGAGAGCATACTCAAACTTTCGGTCGGCGACTTCACGGCACATGCGCGCAGCCTCTCCAGCCCTGACGAGCTTTCGGTCTATATCGCGCGTCAGCTCATGCGGCAACTCGCGCCCAGCCTGCTGTGGATCACTCTTCACGATATTGACGTCGCCCATGCCGGGACCTACTCTCTTTACGTTGAGGGCATCCGGCGCACCGACCGCCTTTGCTGGGAGTTATGGAATGCGATTCAGAGTGAACCGGAATATGCCGGCAAGACTACGATGTTTATTCTGCCGGACTTTGGCCGCGACTCGGACCTGAATCCCGCCGGAAATGGATTTCAGCATCATCGCACCGGAGATGCGCTCTCCCGGACGACGTGGATCATGGCGATGGGGCCGGATGTGCGGGAAGGAATGGTTGTGGACCGGGCCGTGGAGTCGATCGATCTTGTGCCCACCCTCGGGTCATTGCTGGGATGTTCTCCTTCCCTTGCGCAGGGCAAACCGTTGACCGAACTTTTATAACCTTATGCTTCCAGGCGATCTCAAGCCGCAGCAGTTCAATAATTATCCTCCACAGGCCAGGAAGCTGGTCGTGGACCATATCGATTCCCTGAAACGGCTGCCGCTGAGCTTCGTGCCCAGCGTTTTGCGGGAGGTCATTGAATATGACTGGAAGTTTCCAGTCGAACGCCAGGAGCTTGAAAAACAGTTCGCCATTCTCGAATCTCTTTCCGCGGGACAGGTGAAGGAATGGTTTCAGGGGTTCTCCCAAATCCGGCTTTCCTCGAAGCTGAAAAATCTGGACTGGATCAACGCGCCGGGAAAATTTGTGGAACAACTCTCGGATTATCTTTGGACGACCCATCAGGTGGATGCATTCCACGCCGCCGCAATTGATTATGCCAATCGTTTGCAGGCCGCGTTGCCGCCGGAAGCGTCTCTTGCGCCTCGATTAGGGATTGCGGTCATTGGCCAGGGAGTGAGCGCGAATAGTTTTCCTCTGTTCCGTAAACTGCGTCCGCACGGCGTATATTTCAGCCGCGTGAGGCCGGAAAACGGCATGAAGCTGCTGCTGGACGCGGTTGCCGAGAGGGCCAGGGCACATCCTGTCGCTTACGGCCACTGGTACATTGATGGCGGACAGGCGAGCGATCACGACGCAGCGCTTACCTGTGTTTCCTACAATGCGATGGGACCGGTACGGGCTGCCTTACTGCGTAAGATGCAGGCGGAAATCCAATCCGCAGGCATGGGGCCGGAGACTCTGCGCACGATCCTCGCACAGATGCGCCCCTCGGACCTCGGTATGAGCGCGGGAGATCCCGTGATGAATCGCTTCGAAGTCAGTTTGCTGACCGAGGGCTCGGGTACGCAAATCTTCAGCACAACTTTTGCCCAATGGGCGGCGCGCGAAGCGCTGCGGCGGGCCCAGCCTATTACCTTGCTGGTGCGCTTTGCTCCCCGGCAACGGCAGAAGCCGATGAATGAGTTGCTCTCCGGGGCACATTCGCAAACCGAACTCGATCCTGCCGGTTCTCTGGTGGACGCCGATATGGGCGCTTATTATCACTGGCTGGATCAACAACGGCTGCCCGGCGCCGAACGGTCTTCCTTCCTGGTTTGGTTCGAGGACCATGACCAGGCATTGGCTATCGGACCCTCGATGCCGCGCGGCTCCGAATCGTCTACTCCCGCCGATATTCGCGAACTCCTTGCCTGGATCAGCTAGATTTCCCACCGGCGATCTATAACGGCGCAAGGCATGCTGCCCTTCCGCAAATTTGAAGGCCCCTGCTAGACTATTGCGTCATGCGAGCTAAAAATTTCACGCCATTTGGAATTACCATCCTTCCGCTGCATTTGCGTTTCTCAACCTTCATCCTGCTTATCGCAATGCTGTCATGCTGCGGACAGCGCGCCTTTGCCGCCGCTCCCATCACTTTCGTCGAGAACAAAAAGTTGTGGGTGCTGCAAGCCGGTGAGGGGACCTACGCATTTGGAGTGAACGAAAGGGGCGAACTGCAGAGCGTGTACTGGGGAAAGCGCGTTTCGGCGGACCAGTTTCCCGCCGCGCATTCGCTGCGTGAATGGGCCTCCTTCGACCTGAGCGCCACGACGACGCCACAGGAATATCCCGGCTGGGGAGCGGGACTGTTTGCTGAACCCGCGCTGAAGGCCACCTTCCCCGATGGAAACCGCGAGGTGGTATTGCATTACGTGGACCATGCGATAAAAAACGATACGCTTGAGATCACGCTCAAGGACGAAAACTCGCCATTATTTGTGCGTCTGCATTATCGGGTCTACCCGGAGAACGGAGTGATCGAGCGTTCGGCCCGCATTGAAAACCATACTTCCCAAAACGTCATTCTGGAGAGCGCGCAATCCGCGGTCTGGACGTTGCCCCAGAACGGGAGCTACCGGCTGCATTACCTCACCGGCCGCTGGGCCGGGGAGTGGCAGCTCCAGACGGAGCCATTACTGGTCGGCAAGCGCGTCATTGAGAGCCGGCGGGGAAGCACCGGCAATGAGGCCAATCCCTGGTTTGCGATTGACCGGCTTGACGAAACCGACGAGACGCATGGTCCCGTCTGGTTTGGCGCGCTGGGATGGAGCGGCAGCTGGCAGTTCACCATCGAACGGACAACTTCCGATCAGGTCCGCGTGGTTGGAGGATTGAATCCTTTTGATTTTGGATATCGCCTCGCTCCCAAAGAGTCGCTGGATACTCCGCCGTTCTATGCGGGCTTCACCGATGGCGGCATGGGAGAGGCATCGAGGCTGGAGCATCGCTTTGAGCGGGAGCAGATTCTGCCCGGAGGCGTACATGCGCGGCTTCGTCCTGTTTTATATAACTCATGGGAAGCGACTGAGTTTCAAGTGAACGAGGCAGGACAGATGGCGCTGGCGGAAAAGGCCGCGCGCCTGGGCGTCGAGCGTTTTGTGGTGGATGACGGCTGGTTTGGCCAACGCAACAACGATCGCGCAGGCCTGGGAGACTGGTATGTGAATCCGCAAAAGTTTCCCCATGGCCTCAGGCCGCTCATTGATCGCGTCCACAGCCTGGGCATGGACTTCGGCTTGTGGGTAGAGCCGGAGATGGTCAATCCGGATAGCGACCTTTACCGCAAACATCCGGACTGGGCGATGAACTTTCCCGGCCGCGCGCGCACCGAAGGCCGAAACCAGCTTGTCCTGAATCTCGCTCGCGACGACGTGAAGGAGTACATCTTTTCCTGGCTTGACCATCTGGTCACGGAAAATGACATTGCGCTCCTCAAGTGGGACTACAACCGGAATTGGTCCGAACCAGGATGGCCCGAGGCGCCTCTCGCCGACCAGAAGAAGATCTGGGTGAAATATGTGCAGAACCTGTATGAGATTATCGACCGGCTGCGCGCCAAACATCCACGCCTGGAGATTGAGGGATGTTCCGGCGGCGGGGCGCGCGTGGACCTCGGAATGCTTCGGAGAGTAGACCAGTTCTGGACCTCCGACAATACCGATGCCCTCGACCGGCTGACCATTCAGCATGGCTTCACGGAGGCGTATACGCCGCACGTGATGATGGCGTGGGTGACGGATGTGCCGAATGGGATCAATGGCCGCACGGTCCCGCTGAAGTTCCGGTTTCTGGTTGCGATGACCGGCTCGCTAGGGATTGGCGGCAACCTGAACAAATGGACGGACGAAGACAACGCGCTTGCGACGAAGATGATTTCCTTCTACAAGCAGGTCCGCGCCACGGTGGAGGATGGAAAGCTTTATCGCCTGGTGTCGCCGGTCGATTCCAATTTCAGCGCCAGCGAATATGTCTCCGGCGATGGGGCCGAGACAGTCCTCTTCAGCTTTTTACACTCTCAGCAGTTCGGGCGAGCTTTGCCGCCGCTGCGGCTGGAGGGGCTGGCCGAGGACGCGATGTATTCCATAACGACCCTCGATGAGAAGCCTGGCGAGCGCAAAGAACCGGTGAGCGGCGCTTATCTCATGCACCATGGAATCGAACTTCGGTTGGGTGGCGATTATGACAGCACGGCAATTGTCCTCAGGCGCGTTCCGTGATTGGGAGGCTCCATTGCATGTTTCGGTCCATCGGGACTGGAGCGTAGGCGCGGAGAAAATTACTGGAGGTCAACGGTCCTGGTCGGCCACCGCTAGGGCGAGTTCATAAAATTCCCGCCGGGCCTCCGGAGACAATTGCCCGTTTTGTTGCGGAGACTTGCCGGATTGCGACGCGGCATCGAGCGCCTGATTGATCTTGTCCACATCGATGGTTCCTTGCGGAAACATTTCCGCGCATCGCCGCAGCACCTCCCGCGCATCGTCAATGCGTCCGGCTTCGTAGTACAGAATGCCCAGTGAAGTGAAGGCGGTTTCGCGCGTGGGCATGAGCTCCTGCGCCTTCTTGAAATATGCTTCCGCCTGCCGCGCATTGTCCTGAACGACGGCGATCACTCCCTCGGCCCAGTACAGGGTCCCGGAATCGGGGATGCGGGCCAATCCATCTTCAACCGCAGACTTTGCGCGGTCTGCGTGGCCGCTCCGCAAGTGCGCGAGCGCCAGCGAAGCGTAGTACTGGTCGTTATCAGGGCTGGAGGCGATGGCCTGTTGGAAATAACGTACTGCCTCTTCCATCCGGCCCAGGTGGGCATAAACATCTCCCATCAGCGCCAGATAGGAGCTGTCCTTCCGGCCGCCGGAAGAGACATTCAGAAGCGATTGCAAGGCATTCTCATAATCGCCACTCTGAAAGTAAGCGTCGGCAAGATTGTATTTTGCTTCGTCCGATGACGGGTCCGCTTTTAGCGCGGCCTGAAAGTAATGAATCGCCCCGGGATAAAGATGAAATTGTCCCAGGAGCACTCCAATACTGAGCTTGGTCCGAAAGTCTCCTTCGCTGAGATCGTCGAGCCGTTGGATCACCTGCGCCGCATCGTCGGTGCGATTGAGTTTCAAATAGCCCTCGGCCAGAAGGTAAAGGCTGCGCGGTCGGTCGGGATGCTGCTTGACTTCAGCCTGCAACGCGCTTAGGTCAATTAAATTTCTCTGCTGCGCGGACAGCGCATTTCTACGTTCGAGATAGTCGAAGAAATGCTGCAGCGGATAAGGCCCAGGCTCGGGATTTTTGGAGAGCGTTTTAAAAACATTCATGTCCCGCTGGGAAGCTTCGAGCTGATGGGCATTCCTTTCCGCGAGCGCCAGCTTATAGTAGGCCTGCGCCGGCTTCGGACTGACTTCGGCGCATCGCTTTAACAGCAGGATGGCGTCATTGAACTTCTTCTGCTCCAACTTCAGGCTGCCTAGCTCGAAGAGCGCGTCCGGGTAGTTAGGATCGATGTGGAGCGCACGATCGAGATAGTGTTCGGCCTGGACCGCGTCCATCTGCTTTCTGGCGATGAAGCCCAGATTGAATAAAGCGGGCAGGTTATTGGGATCGGCGTTCAGGCTTTGCTGGAAGTATCGTTTCGCCTCCTCATACTGGCCGAGATGGCGATAGCACAGGCCCATGAAATCAAAGGAGCGGGGCGAGGGGTCGAGGGCAATGAGCGTCTTGAACTCCTGCAATGCCTTCTCTGTTTTGCCCACCGTGAAGTAGCTCTCTCCCAGCGCCGCGTGAAGATCGGCGCGCTTTGGATCGATCTTCAGGCCCTGGTTCAGCAACTCGATGGCGTCCTCGAAAAATGACTGCTTCATGCTGAGGCGCGCCATCGAAAACAATATGTTGGTGTCGTTAGGCGCAAGCTTTCGCGCGCGGACGAGCAGCTCCAGCGCATCAATATCCTGCTGCCGGTCCGCCGCAGCCTGGGCTAG
>CAYTQA010000112.1:0-9246 GCA_964439495.1 uncultured Terriglobales bacterium
GATAGCGGTGAAGTTTCCGGGGATGGTCACGTGTGGTCCACTGCCGCCATTACCAGCGACTACACGGAGAAGACCTGGCAGATCAATTATCGGAGCAAGGAGCGGACCTACGACTTCGAAGGCGACGTCCTGCATGGATATCCAATGGATGAGGGCATTCCCGATGTAAACGAACCGGGCACGGGATACTTATGGACGAACTTTGCCCGCCACGGCATTTCGTACAGGCATTACGGCGAATATGTCGGGACGGTGTGGTGCAGCGCGCCGGTTGAGACCGAGTCTCCCATGGAGGGAACGCCCGGCCAAGGCGGCGCAAAATGTCCGCGCGGCGTGGTCCATAAAGGCGAGGCGCTGCCTGAGTATCTGGGGCAGCCGCATGGGAGCGCCAGTCCGTGGCCGTGGGACGTGCCGATGGTGGCCCGCAACGTTCCTTCAAAACCGGAGCTGCGCGATCATTTCGATCCGCGCTTTCCCGACTTCAGGCTGGAGTTTCCCGATCAGCTTCGCGCCGATGAGTTTTTAAATGAATTTGCCCAATTCGTTAATGCACGGAAAAGCGGCAGGGGAGAGCAGCTTCCACAGTTTGTCATGTTGCGCCTTCCCAATGACCACACTTCGGGTGCGAAGCCGATGAAGGCCACGCCAAGCGCTGCGATCGCGGACAATGACCTTGCGCTGGGGCGAGTCGTGGAGGCCATCTCCCGTAGCCCTTATTGGGACGATACCGCTATTTTTGTCATTGAAGACGATGCCCAGGATGGGGCCGATCACGTGGACGCACATCGCAGCACCGCCTTCGCGATCAGTAAATATTCACCGCGTCATGGAGCGGCCAGCGGACAGCCGTTTGTGGACCACACCTTTTACACCACGGTGAATATGGTCCATTCCATGGAGGCCTTATTGGGAGCGCCACCGATGAACAACAACGATGCCCGCGCCGCTCTGATGGCGCCGATGTTTGCGGGTGATGGCGCGCAGCCGGCCTATACGGCGGACAGGCTCAATGAGGCCAATGGGCTGATCTACCAGATGAATCCACCGAAAGGACCGGGCGCAACGGCCTCGGAGAAGATGGACTTTTCCCATGCCGATGCGGCGGATGCCCAGCGGTTAAACGCCATCCTGTGGAAGGACCGGATGGGCGAGCGGCCCATGCCTAAGCCGCAGCATCATGTCTTTGCACATTGACGCCAGCGGTTTTTACCCAGCAGCGCAAAAGTTCCGCCACGCTCCACGCCTGGGCGATGCAGCCACGCGGCGTGAACGGAGGATCGGCATCGAAGATCTCGCTCACCGAGCCGATGCAGCCCTCGTTCAGGTGATGGGAAAAACCTTCGAGGAAGCTTCGTGCAGTGGCCAGGTCACGGGGATGACATTTCAGGTAAGCGTCCACCATGGGGCCTATCAGCCATGCCCAGACGGTGCCCTGATGATAAGCCGCATCCCGGGAGCGCAGGTCGCCATCGTAGCGGGGCTTGTAATCCGGATGATCGGGCGAGAGCGAACGCAGACCCACCGGCGTAAGCAGCTTTTCGCGTACGATGTTCAGGACCGGCTCCCAGTATTTGCGCTCCAGAATCGGATGATCGAGCGAGATGGCAAAGAGCTGATTGGGCCGGCAGGAGGAGTCGTTCCCATGCTCTCCGTCGAGTACGTCGTAAAGATATCCTCCGGCTTCATACCAGAAGCGCTGGTTGAAACTGTCATGCGCGAGTTTGGCGTGGCGCGCGTAGGCGCCCGCCAGGGTTTCATTGCGCTCTTCGCGCACCCAGCCCTCAAGCAGTCGCAACGCGTTATACCAGAGCGCATTAATTTCGACTGCTTTGCCGCGGCGCGGGGTCACTACCCAATCGCCGACCTTGGCATCCATCCATGTAAGCTGATATCCTTCCGCGCCCTGGCGCAGTAAGCCGTCATTGGGGTCTACCTTGATGCCAAAGCGCGTCCCCTGCAGATGACAATTCACAATGTCAATCAAATGTGGCAAAAGTAAACCCAGTGTGGCCCTGTCATGGGTGAAATCCATATAACGTTTTAGGGCATGAAAGAACCAGAGAGTCGCGTCGGCCGTATGGTAGAGGCCGTCGTTCTTGCCTTCCGGGAACATATTCGGGATCAGCCCGTCCTTTATGTATTGGGCGAAGGTTCGCAGGATGTAACCAGCCTCGACATCGCGTCCGGTGGTAAGGGTAAGGCCCTCCAGGCTGATCATGGTGTCACGTCCCCAATCGGTGAACCAGTGATAGCCGGCAATAACGGTGCGGACCTCATCGCCCGCGGCCCGCGCACGCGCTTCATCGAGGCTGCGTCCAGCGGGAGCGATGATGAACTGGTCTGCAGCCAGCACCATCTCCGCCGCAATTTCTTCCCTGGCGGCGGGCTCGGTATTGCTGAGCAGACGCCGGCGGCGCTCAAATTCCGAATGCAAGGCCTCTTCCGGGTGAAGCGCGTTGATAATCTCCCACGATTCCGTGGATCCGATCAATGTGGCCGGGACACTGGGCTCAAGGTTGAAGGTGAAGAATCCCGGCGACCAGAGATTGCCCTGAAAGTCATATCCGCGGCTTTGCTCGATGCGGAAGCGCAGGTCTGGGGTTTCGGTCGAGTCCTCATTCAACTTCACCTGGTTTCCATGCAGCAAAAGGCGAAGCGGACCAACTTCAGAGCCATTCGAGATTTCACAGGAGTTGCTCGCGGTGCGATTCAGGGAGTAAGAATCGATCTGAAGCCCGGAAAGCGCGCCTTCATGGGGACGGAAATACACCGAAGGGCGAAGCAGGAGCTGGACGGCATGAGGACCTTTGATGGTGTAGGAGAGGTGAACGGTATTCTGGGCGTGCACCAGGTGAAGGCGCTTCTCAAGCTGCACATCTCCAAAGGAGAATGTCCATACCGGCAGACCCGCCCGCAGACTGAACTGGGTAAGATACCTGCCGCTGCGCAAATCGGTTTTGCCGGAGACAGTCTCCTCTCCTCCAAGCTGGAAAGAATCGCCATTCGGAAAGACGATCTGCTCCGTTACATCGTTGAGCATCATGGTACGGCCATGTGGAGAGGGAAGCGCCGCGATCAGCAGACCATGAAAGCGCCGGGTGGAGGTGCCTGAAATGGTGCTGGAAGCATATCCGCCAAGGCCATTGGTCACCAGCCATTCGCGGGTGAGAAGGCTCTCCCATTCTGTGGCGGAGACGTTTTGCGCATTCCAGGTGAGGGCGCGGGTAACACGGTCCAGAGCACGACGCTCCGGGCTGTCTGCAGGTCGGACGTAAAGCGCTCGCTTATTCAACTTTCTTTCTCACTATTTCTTTTATTGCCGGTATATTTGGCTTGCATGGAAGGCCCGGAGGGAGCCAGCAGCAGGGCCGCTTCTCCGGGAATACGCCAGCCATTTTTCGTTTCGGGGTGCGGGGTCCCGCACCCTCCATACTTGGGGTCTTCCGTGGACCAGATTACACTCCAGATTTTATCCTGCGGGGGCGCAAGCAGCGGCTCGGGAGCGTGGACCAGTTCGAGGTCGATTCCGAGATTCACGAGCAGTAGACGGTCCTGGTCGTTCTCGACAAAGTAGCGCAGCAGAAACGCGTTTGTGCCCAGCACGGCGCCATCAAGTTTGCTGAAGCCCTGCAGGCGCAGCGCCGGGTCTTCACGCCGCAACGCCAGCAGGTCTTTGATCATCTGCAGGGCGTGCTGGTTCTTTTGCAGGTCGCTCCAATCCAGTTTGCAGCGCTGGAAGGTTTTTTCGTCGGAAGGATCGGCAAAGCACTGACGCATTTCCGGCGTCGCCAAGGTCGGAAATTGCCCGAGAAACTCTTTGCGGCCTTCCGAGACGGCGCGGGAAAGATCGCCGTCATGATCGGCAAAATATAAAAAGGGAGCGGACGATAAAAATTCCTGGCCTTGAAAAAGCATTGGCGTGCCGGGCATCAATAAATAAAGCGCCGACATGGCCTTATAGCGGCCGGGGCTGGTGAGTTTGTGAATGCGAGCGCCGTGCGCGGAATTGGCCACCTGATCGTGATTCTCAAGGAATGTAACGAATGACGCCGGCTTCAATCCCAGGGCCGAACTCCCTCGAGGCTTTTTTTGCCAGCTATATCGCTGTCCCTGATAAAGAAAGCCGTATTTGGCGGCAGAGATGAACTCCTGCGGAGTACCCAGGTGGTCTGAATAGTAGGCTTCCTTGTGTCCGGTAAGCGCGACCACGGCGCTGTGATGAAAATCATCGTTCCAGAGCGCATCCATGCCGTAGCCGCCCCATTCGACGGGACGGATCAGGATGGCATGCTGGGGCTCATTTTCTCCGATTACGATGCAGGAACGTCCTTCGGCGGATTCGCGCACCTTGCGCACTATGGCAGCAAGGATGTGGTCCTCGGATGAATCGTGGATCGCCTGCGTGGCATCGAGCCTGAGTCCATCCATGTGGAATTCCCGGATCCAATATTCCACATTGGCGAGGTAAAGCTCGCGCACGCCATGACAATTCGGTCCATCGAAATTCAGCGCCTCTCCCCACTCAGTAGGGTGCTGGTGATTGAAGTAATCCCGGGAAAACTGAGTGAGATAGTTGCCATTCGGGCCAAGATGGTTATAAACGACGTCGAGAATGACCGCCAGACCAACCTTGTGGGCCTCATCCACCAATCGTCTGAGATCATCGGGATTTCCATAGATGTGAGCGGGAGCAAAGAGGTTAACGCCATCATATCCCCAGCCGAAACGTCCGGGGAAATCCGCCACCGGCATGACTTCGATCACGGTCACGCCAATCTCTTTTAAGTAAGGCAGTTTGGCGATGGCGGCTTCATAGGTCCCTTCGGGAGTAAAAGTCCCAATGTGCAATTCGTAAATGACCTGGCCGCGAATGTCCACGCCCGGCCAATCCTTGTCTGTCCACTGGAAACGGGAGGGATCGACCACCTGGGAAGGTCCGTGAGGCCCTGCCGGCTGGAAGCGCGAGGCTGGATCGGGAAATTCCTCTTTATCATCCAACCTGTACTTATAGAGAGTACCCTCCGCCGTTTCCGCTGCAATGCCCGCAAAGTAGCCATCCGGATCGGGTTGCAATTCACAGGGGGCGACATGGTCCCGCTCAATAAGTACAACCTCAACTTTTTTTCGGTCTGGAGCCCAGACGCGGAAATGCGTCCCCCCTTGCGGGAGAGGTTCTGCGCCCACCGTAAGACGCCGCTGGAAGGCAGAGCTCTTGCCCATCATTTTTTCTGCAATATCAGTAAGTTGCACGTGCTACGAAGCCAATCAGGAATTTGAAAACCGCTATTCGATTATCTAACTTGAGATGCAGAATCCGAGGGTAGCGCCGCACCGGCGTTCGGGAATGCAGCTTCACACTCGGCCGGAGCCCAGCCAGGATGAAAGACAAGCGCCAGCCGCAGTACCCTTACCGCAAGCCCAAGCCTGGGGCATAACCTAAAATTGTTTTAATAAAATCCTTCGCGTTCGTTACTGTCAGGGAATTTTAATGAGAATTAATTTGATTCTCCGCGCTTTCATTAGCAGAATCACACATGCGTACTTGCTGTTACGCGTCGCTTCCTAAGATAGCCTTCCCCAGAACTCAGGCCGGCGATATCAGTAGATGTTTTAAAGCATTCATCGGCCCCGCCGTTCGTTGCAGTAGAGAGGCCGTAAATAATTGATTGCACAGGAGGACCCATGCGCGTTTTAGTGGTGGAAGATGATCGTCCCTTAGCTTCGTTTGTACAGCGTGGACTGGAGGCCGAGTCGTACACCGTGGACCATGTGGAAGACCGCGAGGAAGCCAAGTCCCAGGCATTAACCAGCAACTATGATTTGATGATCCTCGACCTGAACCTGCCTTCCGGCGATGGAGTGGAGGTCCTGCAGGAGCTTCGTAAGAAGCAGAACAATGTCCCGGTTTTAATTCTTACCGCACGCAACAAAGTGGAAGACCGTGTCCGCTGCCTGGACCTGGGCGCCGATGATTGCCTGATTAAACCCTTTTCCTATACCGAACTCTCGGCCCGCGTTCGCGCGCTCCTGCGCCGCGGACAAAGTCAGTCCACGGATTCCACGCTCAGTTATGAAGATTTGGAGCTAAAGAGAGTGGAGCGCACCGTTACCCGCGCCGGGCGGCCCATTGAGCTTACGCCCAAGGAATTCGCGCTTCTTGAATACCTCATGCTGAACTGCGGACGTCCGGTGACGCGGACCATGGTCATCGAAAATGTCTGGCATCTCAATTTCGACACGATGACCAATATTGTGGACGTGTACATCAATTATCTGCGGCGTAAGATTGATGGCGGACACGAGCGCAAGCTGATCCAGACCATTCGCGGCAAGGGCTATCAGCTCGGCTTCGCAATCCCCGAAACGGCGAATGTTGAGCAGGCCGGAGCTTATGCTTAAGCAGACTTCCGGTAAATCTTCCGGCTTTGCCGGTCTTAAAGATCCCGAACCGTCGTTGCAACACAGCGGACCGGAGGAGCCAGTGGGGGATCTTCAAAAATATTCCCATACGGATGAACTGGACTCGTTGCGTAAAGAGCAGATTGAATTTCTGCGAGAGATCACTCACAAGCTGAGCCAGCCTGCAACTTCGTTGCGGTTTTGCCTTGAGTTCGCCGCACAGGGAAACGAGGCCAAGCTCAGGGAGGCGGTGGCCCAGGCAGCCGGATTGACCGAAAATTTAATCGATCTGCTCAATGCCGTGCGGGACCTCTCCGAGGCGCTTGATCCCGGAGACTCTCAGGAAACGGTGGATCTGGAAGAATTTGCGCGCAATGCTTTGAGCCAGGCGGGAACGAGCAATGTGAAGTTTGTTTGGGAAACCTCGCATGGAAGTGCGCGCCCCAGTGTGCGCTTTCATCCCGGACGCCTGCAACGGGCGCTTATCAATCTATTTATTGAAGCCGCCACCGATTGTGCTTCAGAGAAGCAGATTGCTTTAAGAATTACTGAAGAACCAGGGCAGATCAATCTCTGTTGTTCCTACACGAGCGGGCTACTGGCAAGATCACACGAACGGTTCTTTCTGCCCTTTGCCGCACGCGGCTCGAAGCTGGATCCGCGCGCGCTGTCGGTCGCGATCAGTCAACGCATTGCCGAGGCCGCCGGAGGCACGCTGCAACTGCGGCTGCACGGCGCGCAACGAGAGCTGCGGTTCACGGTCCCGAGTTGTCCGAAGCCTGCCGGAGCTTCCAGATGAGCGCGAGTATCTCTCCGCCGCCAGCGGCTTCCAGAGCGGTGATTGCCAGCCCTGACGCGGCCTTCCGCAGCAGCGTGCGCGAAACCCTCCAAGGCATTCGCTGGCAGTTGGACGAGGCCCAGGGCGGCGCAGAGGCCCTTTTTAAAATCGATTCCCACACATGTCAGGCCTTGCTGCTTGATTCCTGGCTGCCGGATTTGAATGTAAATGAGCTGGTAAGGACGGTACGCGCCAGGCATCCTCACATCGAGATTGTGTTATTGAATGAGGAATTGGGAGCAGACAGGGAAGGTCCGTTCTCCAGTCCGCAGAATCGCGAACTGTTCTGGGCCATTCGCAATGTGCAGCGCAAGGCGCAGGTCCCACCGGCGACCGCCAGTACTCAGGATTCTTCCTTGAGCACAGTCCTGGCGGGCGACAGGGCGAAGCCGCTGCCCGGCATGATCGGTGAAAGCGAAGCCATGGGACGCGTATATGTTCACGCGCGACTGGTCGCCAAGCGCGATGCCACAGTTCTGATCACGGGAGAGACCGGCACGGGCAAGGAGTTGGTTGCGAAGGCCATCCATCAGCTTAGCCCGCGGGCCAACCGGGCTTTTGTCGTGCTGAATTGCGCGGCCATTCCGGACACCCTTCTTGAATCCGAGCTCTTCGGCCACACGCGGGGAGCATTTACTGGAGCGGTGCAGTCCCGCATGGGCAGGTTGCAGGCCGCCGATGGCGGGACCCTGTTTCTGGATGAAGTAGGCGAACTTTCTGCGAACATGCAGGCCAAACTTTTACGCTTCCTGCAGGATGGCGAGATACAGCGGTTAGGAGAAACCGAAGGGGCCCGCGTGGATGTGCGCGTCGTGGCCGCTACAAATTCCAATCTCCACGCCAAAAACTTTCGCGACGATCTTTATTACCGTCTCTCTGTCTTTCCCCTGGAACTGCCGCCATTGAGAAGCCGAATGGAAGATTTGAATGCCTTAACGCGGCATTTTTTGAATGAGGTGCAGGCCAGAGAAAAAATCTCACTCACGATCTCTCCTTCGGCCATGGAGAAACTGCAAGCCCATTCCTGGCCAGGCAACGTAAGGGAATTGCGGCATGTAATCGAGCGCGCGGCAATTCTGGCCAGCGAACGCGAAGAAATTTCCGCGGAGCATATCGTCCTCACGCGACGCTCTTCCTGAAATGTTCTGAATTGTCCAACTGGCAAACAACTTGGGATGAAAAAATCCTGGTGAGATCTGGATTGAATGTATGCGGGAACGACTCGGAGGCTTGGATAACGCAGGAATTTTCGGGTTTTAACGGGAGCTTGATCTGCGCCGCCCTGGGCTGGGCTTGGAGGCCGTGGGAGCGGCCCCCAATTGGCGCAAGCGGTCCTTGGCTTGCTGGGCTTCAAGGGAGCGGGGATAACGGGCAATCAGCGACCGAAGCTCGCGGGTCCCGGCATCGCGTTGTCCGACATTCAGCAATGCATAACCCTTCTTAAGCTGGGCGGCAGCCGCTTTGTTTCCGCCGGGATACTCTTCCAGGACCTTATCGTAGTCCTGGATCGCCTTGGGATAATTTCCCTGGCGGTATTCGATGTCCGCCAGATAAAATTGGGCATTCCCCGCCAGGTCCGTATTGTTGTAGAACTTCAGATAATCCCCAAATTCCTGTATCGCAAGATCATATTTGGCGGCATTGTAATCGCGAAGCGCGTTGTTATAGAGCACATCCGCAGGCGGAGCCATGGTCTGTGGTGACTGCGCCGCGGGTTGTTGCGGACTTCCGGCGGGAGCGGCGCCTCCGGCAGGGAGCGATTGAATATTCTGCTGGGCCGCCTGGATGTCGTCGAGCTGCTTGCCCACCTTGGCCATGCGGGCCTTCAATTCATCCACCGAATCATGCAGCGCCTGGATTTGAGCTGACACCTGGTCCACCTTCGAGCCCTGGTCCGTGCTCTGCTGCTGGAGGGTTTTGGTGACCCGATCCAGGCTTTGATTCATGCGAGTGATGTTGTCGGTCGTCTGGTCGATCAGGTTCTTCATCACGCCCATGCGCTCGTCGAA